>VBAU01000097.1 GCA_005883855.1 Bacteroidota bacterium | reverse complement strand
AATGGCCAATGGCCTCAAAGATGACGTCTTCGGGCTTCGATAATTCCAGGACTTTCTCCAATGCATCGATAGCTTCTTTAAATTTTCTCAAGCGGATGTATGCATCGCCCATGTTCCTGTAGGCGTAGTCAAATTTTTCATCAATGGTAATGGCATACTGGTAGGCATCGATCGCTTTTTCATACAGCTTCAGGCCCTGATACGCCGCGGCGAGATTAAACCAAGCAAGCTCATTATAAGGATAGTCGTCAATTATTTTTTGATGGAGCCGAATACTTGCCTCGTTGTTCCCTGTAAAATCGGTCCAGAAACAAATCTTGTACAGGGCCTCTTCGTTGTTCGGATCCTGGCGAAGGATCAACTTCAAGCAGTCGAAAACCTTATCAAATTCTTCATAGTCATCGTACACATCGGCCAGCTCGAAAAGCAATTCAATCCTTTCTTCCCCCTCGAATGAATCCAGAGCTTTCTCCAGTAATTCAACCGCCTTTTCCGGCTGATCAAGCGCCAGCCATACATCGGTCTTCAAAATATAAAGGTTGATATCACGGCTATCAAACAATTCAGCCTGCTCCAGAATCTTCAACGCATCCTGGTAGCGCCTGAGTGAGAGTAAAATATCAGCTTTTTTCAGAAGAAGCGACGACGAGAAGGGATATTGCTCTGACCCCAATTCCGCAGCTTCAAGAGCTTTTTGGAGATCTTCCTTTTCATCAAAAAACTCAACGATCTTTTCAAAGGCTTCTTCATCTAGGAATTTATGGCTACGGCCTGTTTTGAGGTTCTCATATTGTTTCAGCAGTTCGGTTAATTCTTCTTTATTTTCCCGATATGGATTTTCTTTCATGGAATCAGGGGTTTACGAAAGTTACCATATAAAAAGAAAAATTTACTGGTTTCCGTAACATTTTTTACTTTTTGTCGTTAAATAAATATTAAAACATTTGATGGACGGTTGCTTTTATGATTATTTTTGTTTTTAATTTTGTAGGGGATGTCAATTAACCAATCAACCATACTAAAAATTGCAAGGAGAACGACGTCGGTTTTTTTGCTGGCAGCCTCAGCAATTAGCGCTTTCGCAATTTTGGGAGATAAGGGGAAAACTCCAAAAACTAATCGCTCATTTCTTTCTAATCAAAATTTCACCGTTAACTCTGCAAGCTTCTCTTTAAAGTCGAATTATAACTACAGAGGTAGCCAAATAATCAATCCTGCTACAACCACTGAATACATCGACTTAAATACGGTTCTGACTTATCAAAAGGGGAACACGACTTACATGGTGCCTCTAAAGAAAAAGATCTTCATTACTACCGCTAACGCTGGATTTACTATCCACCATTAAATTCATCTCCCCGATCCTTTACTTTCCTGGTACGTCAATACCCTGAATCCTGATTTGGGCAAATCGAATTTTGCGGCCGGCACTGGATCAAAACTGATCTTAGAAGCGCTGAAGGTCACTTTGTTCTTTCCCAGGTTGGACTCATATTCCAGGGCAAGCCCCGGCAGCGACCTATTGCTGAATTGGAAATCCTTGTTCTCAGGAATTAACTCCTTGGTGAAATAAACGGTAAAACTTTCTCCATTTTTAAGTTTTCCCACAGCCTTCTGACAATTGTACCCAGCGATGGATTTATATTCATTTTCATAGGTGAAAGCTACACTGTCATATTTTTGGTTCGCTTCAATCCAGTCGACAGGAGTCATGGCGATCAGATACTTCTTATCCCCATATTCCTTGAGCACATTCACCCTTCCCGTTTTTCCATCAATGATGGTGGATTGCGTGCCGTACACGCTCACAAGGTCGGACCGACTCGAGCGCCCTTTTAAGTAGATCGTATTGGTCGCGCCGTCAAAGCCATCAGCCAATTTTGGATTTGGGTCACTGGTGTTGACGATAATGTTATAGACAATACTTCCTTCGGAAAATTTATTTTGAGCAAAATTCGGAGCAAAAGGGAACAGGATTAAGCTCGCCAATATTGAAAACCATCCTTTCATATTTTCGATAGCAATGGGTTAAACCACTAGAAAGACGGGGCAAATTACCAAATTAGTTGCTTGTTTTAATTTAACAGGAAGCCAATATGCGGCAGATTAACGTTTGCTGCTCTTTTGCTGTATTTCCTTTAGTTTTTTCTGCTGCGTTTGCATTTGCTCCATTCGCTCCTGCCATTTGGATTTCGCTTTTGGCTTCTTGCGATTCTGCTCGATCTTGGCCAGGATCTTATCATGATCGATGATATAATTCTGAATCACAAATTGAAGTCCTAGTGTTATGACATTTGAAACAGTATAATACCATGTTAGCGCCGACGGAAGCCGGTTAAATATAAAAAGAAGGAAAAAAGGAAAAATGTATGGCATGTATTTCATCGCCGGATTGGATTGATCCGGGGACATGCTCATACTATACACAGAAATGAGAAAACTGGTGACGACGGCCGCGATAGTGAAAAGACTTAGGTGGCTTCCTATTAAGGGCAAATTAAATCCAAACTTGATGACTGTGTCCGACGCTGATAGATCGGGCGCCCATAAAAAACTTTGCCCACGCAAAGCTATAGTTGAGCTAAAAAAGCTGTACAGTGCGAAGAAAATAGGAATCTGCAGCAAGGCCGGTATACAACCGCCGAGCGGATTTACTCCCGCCTCCCGAAACAATTTCATTTGCTCAACGCTAATTTGTTGCTGATCGCTCCCATACTTTTCCTTGAGCTTCGCTATTTCCGGCCGGAGCATTTTCATCTTTGCCCCGCTCAGGTAACTAGTATACGTTAATGGCGAAATGACAAGACGGATGATGATGGTCAACAGCGCGATTGCCAAACCCAAACTGCTTCCGCTTATGCTTCGAATAAAATCGAACACAGGCATGACAATAAACCTATTAATCGGTCGCACAAAAGCATAAGCGCCTTGCCCAAGATTTATCAGCTTTTCGAACCCGAGCTCGTGTTTCTTCAACATGTTAAAATCAGCTGGGCCGTATAAGATACTAAGGGGCGCAGAGACGGAACTGGCAACTGGAAGCTGCAATCTCATATTGGCGATAGATTGCATCACGGTTTTTGCTGTGTCAGGCGGTATGACCCATTCCATTCGGCCCGATGAAAAATTGTTTTTTGCTACCAAGAAAGTATTAAAGAACCGCTGCCGAATTCCGATCCATTTCACAGGCTTATCAAAATCCTTACTGCTTCGCCGACCAATGGTGTGATAATCGAAATTATCGTCCATAATATATCCGACCTGCGTGTTCTGTTTTTCAAAGCTTAGGTCCGATTCCTGTTGAGCAGCTTGGTATTGCCAGGTTAAATTAAGATTGCCCTGGGTGAGTAATTTGTCAGCGCCGTTCATTTGAACTGTAAAATCGATCATATAATCATCGGGTCGGATCATGAATTGATGATGAATGGAAGGTCCGGCGCTGTCCGGCTTCAACGTGTATACGACCAGATGACTTTTGTCGGCATTTTCTATAACAGTATCGAGACGAAAATTTAAACCGGAAATATATGTGCTGGAGTTTGCGCCTGTGTTGATAGGGTAATCGATCTTATCAAAGCCACTGCTTGCAAGTTTCACGGGAGTACTATCCTGTCCATTAAATTTCTTAAGCTCTACTTTTTTGGGTTGTCCTCCCCTGGAACTAAAGGTTATTTCAAGCACGTTATTATTTATGATCAGTGTGCGTTCTGAATCGATGGTCGCTTTTTGGAAAACGCCTCCTGACTTGCTTTTAGCAATTGAGTCGTTTTTTGTGGTCTCAGTCCGTGAAGCGGTTGTATCTATTCTTGGTTTGTTAGCATTAGCTATCGAATCCTGCCTGGCTTTTTCCTTTCGAAACGCTGCCTGTTCCTTCGTGGTGTACCAGAAATAACCAACAAATAAGAGAGCGAGTACCACCACACCTACAAGCGTATTACGATCAAAATTCATTCGTCATTTTTTTTAGGTCCCGAAAATTCGGGAGGCAAAGATAGGTGTTTCGGGGCGCAGTAATCAGTCAGCAGCAGGCAAGAAGCAGTAGGCAGTCGGTAATTTGCAGTGCTCAATCGGTAGCGAAAAGTGAATGTCGGCAAACAGATGGGAAAATCGTGCTCGATTGCGCAGCAACTAATTCATTTCACTTTGCAGCAACGGATTTTTTACTGAATTTCTTTTCTCGTGAAACTCCTTGGCGGCTTTTACAAAGTAGACAAACAAAGGCGCCGGGCGCTCGACAGTGCTTTTTAATTCCGGATGGTACTGTACCCCGATAAAGAAAGGATGATTTGACAACTCAACTATTTCCACAAGCCGTGTTTCAGGATTGATTCCGCTAGCGATCATGCCATGCTGTTCGAACAGATCGAGGTAGTGATTGTTAAATTCATACCTGTGCCGGTGGCGCTCGCTTATGTGAAGACTTCCGTAAATATTCTGCACAAGGGAGCCCGGTTTCAAATCGCAGGGATATGCACCCAAACGCATCGTGCCCCCCTTCATGGTTATTTTCTTCTGTTCTTCCATCATATCAATTACAGGATCGTTTGCATCGGGAGCCATTTCTGTGGAATGAGCGTCTTTGATACCGATAATATTCCTTGCAAATTCAATTACGGCCATTTGCATGCCGAGGCAAATTCCAAAAAAAGGCAGGCCTGTCTCCCGAGCATATTTTACAGCAGATATTTTGCCTTCAATTCCACGATTGCCAAAACCCGGTGCGACTAATAATCCATCCAATCCACTCAGTTTCTCAGCCACATTCTCCGGTGTAATAAATTCGGAGTGGATATACTGCACCTGGACTTTGCACTCATTCACCGCGCCCGCATGAACAAACGATTCAAGAATGGATTTGTACGCATCCTGCAGCTCGACATATTTCCCGATCAATCCAATCGTAATTTTTGCTTTCGGATACTTCAGTTTATCCAAAAACTCCTTCCATTTTGAAAGTTCCGGTTCACGATAATCTTTAATTTGAAGTTTCTTCAACACGATAAGATCAAGCTTCTCATGCATCATAACCAATGGCACTTCATAAATGGTGTTGGCATCTGCCGCCTCGATCACGGCTTCAGGTTTCACATTGCAGAAAAGCGCAATTTTTCTTTTCAACTCCTGGTTCAGCGGCAGCTCTGTTCGGCAAACAATTACATCGGGAAATACTCCACTCTCACTCAGCATTTTCACCGAGTGCTGAGTAGGTTTTGTTTTTAGTTCCTTTGCCGCTTTTAAATAAGGTATCAAAGTCAGATGCACAACGAGAAGGTCTTCTTCGGGCAGTTCCCATTGCAATTGTCGAACAGCTTCGATGTAAGGAAGGCTCTCAATATCACCGACCGTTCCTCCAATTTCCGTTATCACGATATCATAATTGCCGGTCTTTCCTAATTCAGTCATCCTGCGCTTTATCTCATCGGTGATATGAGGGATCACCTGTACAGTCTTTCCAAGGTAAGCCCCTTCTCTTTCCTTGGTGATAACCGTTTGATAAATCCGGCCTGTAGTTACGTTGTTGGCCTGGGAAGTATAAATATTGAGGAAACGCTCATAGTGCCCAAGATCAAGATCAGTCTCTGCACCATCTTCTGTTACGTAACATTCTCCGTGCTCGTACGGATTTAATGTACCGGGGTCCACGTTGATGTAAGGGTCAAATTTTTGAATGGTCACTCTTAAGCCCCGCGCCTGCACCAACTTGGCAAGCGAGGCTGCAATAATTCCCTTACCTAATGAGGATGTAACTCCGCCGGTGACAAAAATATACTTGACCATATGTAATATTTTAAACGCTTTCCCTTATAAAAAATAACTACCCTGCGAGCAGCAAATGGCTATCCAACAACTGTTGCGTCGCTTTAAAGTTCCTCAAGGACTCTTTTGAAAAATCCTTTCAAGAGTCACTTTAATGCATCAATTCTGCCCGTTAGCTAAAAATAAATCTGAAATGTTAACCCAACTTTTGACCAGCGGAAATCCCAAGAACATCGGGATATGGAGGTCGTACAAAACTAATCGAATTTTCCGTGTTTTTAAAAAACTTATCCAGCCATTGTGGATAAAATCGCTCCTGTTGTAAAGGCAAGGCATGCCGTTGAGACAAGGCATGCCTTGTCTCAACGGCATAATTGTGAAAACAGTAACATAAAACCGACGCGACCGTCTTACCCTGTATACGTTGTCCATATGCTCAAGAACTATATCAAAACTGCTCTCCGCAATTTGTGGAAAAGCAAAGGATTTTCTGCGCTCAATATTCTGGGATTGGCCGCTGGATTATCGGTCTTTCTAATGATCGTGCTATACGTGGCTGACGAATTAAGCTACGACACCTACAACAAAAACCGCGACCGTATATACCGCCTGGATGCTGAGATCTATTTCAATAACACGCTTTTTACTGCAGCCACTGCACCGGAACCACTCGCGTATACATTGGTGAAAGATTACCCCCAGGTGGAGCAGATGGTAAGATTCAATTACCAGGGAGACATCCTTGTTAAAAAAGACAATCAGAGCATCCAGGATCATCATGCAGTGTTCGCCGATTCAACATTCTTCAAGGTCTTCACCGCTTCGATGATACAAGGCGACCCCGCAACGGCTTTAAACGAGCCTAATTCTATTGTGATTGACGAGACAGCCGCTAAAAGATATTTTAACACTACGGATGTTGTAGGGAAAAATTTGTACATCGATAATTCCACCAATTGTAAGATCACAGGCGTAATAAAAGATTTACCAGCACAGTCTCATTTTCATTTTAGTTTCATCAGGCCTCTGCGAGATTCTTACCGCGGCAACGCAGACAATTGGTTAGCAAACAATGTCCAATCTTATATTTTGGTGAAACCTGGTGTCAGCCGGGCTTTTCTTCAAAGCCGGATAAATGCCACGATTGACAAGTATCTCTCCGTCCAGTTGCAAAACCTTGTGCACTCCTCACTGAAAGACCAGGAAAAGAGAGGAAATTATTTTCGTTATCATCTAATGCCGCTTCGGAAAATTCACTTGTACTCAAACGTGTCATATGAGTTTGAAGCGAATGGAAACATAACGTATGTATACATTTTCTCGGTGATTGCTGTATTTATCTTACTCATCGCGTGTGTAAATTTCATGAACCTTTCAACTGCCCGTTCCGCTAATCGTGCAAAAGAGGTGGGGATAAGGAAAGTTGCCGGTTCTCTGCGCGTGCAGCTCATGACACAATTCCTGACTGAATCGACTTTGATAACTTTTTTCGCGTTTGTGCTTGCCGTTTTGATTTCGCTAGTCATTCTTCCTTTATTCAACCAACTCGCCGACAAACAAATGCATGTGGGCAGCTTGTTTTCAACGTGGCTTTTGCCTGTCATGATTATTTTGATATTCGTGGTCGGATGTGTCGCCGGAAGTTATCCTGCATTCTATTTATCATCGTTTCAACCGATAAAAGTTCTGAAAGGCGCCATCGCAACGGGTTTCAAAAGCAGTTGGCTGCGCAGCACTCTCGTTGTTTTTCAATTTTGTGTTTCCATTATTTTAATCATTGGAACCATTGTTATCTACAAGCAGCTTGATTATATAAGAAACCGGCAGATTGGTTACGATCGTGAACAGGTGTTGGTGTTGCACAACACATACCCCCTGGGTCGTCAGATAAAAAACTTCAGGCAGGAAATTCTAAAAATCACTGGTGTCGACAATGCCACGATTAGCTCCAATCTTCCGACGGCGAATGGATTCAACCAAAACGGATGGTTCCGCGATGCGGCATTGGATGCGAATCGGGTCACTATCATGACAACTATTTACGTGGATGAAAACTATATTCCGACGCTAAGCATGCAAATGGCCGCAGGAAGAAATTTCTCACCAGAATATCCAACAGATTCATTGGGTTTAGTCCTTAATGAGACGGCTGTAAAACTGTTGGGATTCAAAGATCCGCTTAGAGAAGAATTGTATAACACAGATGATCTTAACAGACCGCTTGCATACCGTGTCGTAGGTGTGGTGAAAGATTTTAATTTCAATTCCATGCATAATAAAGTAGGGCCCCTTATCATGCAGTTAAGCAAAAGCGCGGGAAGCATCGCTCTTCGCGTAAATGGGAGAAACCTGCCTTCGTTAATTGATAATGTGAAGGCGAAGTGGAATGCCATGGCTCCCGGACAGCCTTTCGCCTATACATTCATGGATGCAGATTTCAACAATATTTACTACGCAGAACAACGCACGGGTAAATTATTTATCACTTTTGCCGTGTTTGCCATTTTCATCGCCTGCCTCGGTTTGTTTGGTCTTGTCACATACGCCTCCGAACAACGTACCAAAGAGATTGGAATTCGAAAAGTGTTGGGTGCCAGAGCGAGTGGCATAGTGGCGATGCTCTCAAAAGATTTTGCGCGGCTGGTATTGTACGCATCAATGATTTCCTTTCCCATCGCATGGTGGGCAATGAATAAATGGCTCCAAAGTTTTGCATACAGGATCAGTATAAGTTGGTGGGTGTTCGTAATAGCCGGCATCATAGCTCTGCTGATCGCCCTGGTGACAGTAAGCTTCCAGGCCATAAAAGCAGCAATCGCCAATCCTGTTAAGAGTTTGAAAACAGAATAGAGACAAGGCATGCCTTGTCGCAACGGGGCATGCCTTGCCTTAATGGGGCATCCTTTGTCTCAGCAGCGAATAAAAAAGCCCTTACATTACTGCAAAGGCTTTTTTGTTTCGACTTCAAAAGATCATTTTACCGATACGGGCACCTCAAGGTTTTCCCAAACAAGTGCAAAACCATCCTTGTCGACGACATAAGCCATCCGCTCATTAAAACTCTTTGATTTCTTCGGTTTGGCAGTAACGCGCAGAACGTCTTTTGCAGGATCTTCCGTAGTGGAACCATCCATCTTCACGCCCCATTGACCCGTTTGCGAATTGAAAATGTACGTCCATTCCTTTTCGCCGGGAACTGCATATAAACTATACTTCCCTGCTTTCAAAGTTTTTCCGTCCACCTTAATATCCTTATCGGTTTCAAATATCGTGGCCTCGTTAGCGCCGGCTCTCCAAACTTGGTTGTATGGTACCAATGAGCCCCAGATCGGCCTTCCCTTCACTCCCGGACTACTATAATTAATGGTTATGGTCGCTCCACCTGCCTTACCCGTTGCTGTTGCCGGCGGACTCGGGCGATTCGCTTTATTGTCCTGGGCCCAAATTGCGGAAGACACGAATAATGCAGCCATTGACAAGACAAGGCATTGCTTGATCGTTTTTTTCATGGTAATAATAGTTTCGTTTTAAATTATTTTTTGAGGACGATAAAGGTAGTGATTTAGGTAAATGGAAAGCAAAGGAAAAAGATGAATTCAATATTCCCAATTGTGACCCTTCCGGTGACTCTCATCTTCATTTTATAATTAA
>VBAU01000096.1 GCA_005883855.1 Bacteroidota bacterium | reverse complement strand
AACCAATTAACTTAACGAGCACAAGCCAACCAATATGTGCAGTTCGTTCCACCAACCAAAACTAACTGAAGCGGAATTTTTTTCTTCAAAATGCCGAATCCAAGTCGTACGCACACTGGAAATTATTTTTCTCGCTAAGGAAAATGCAGTTATAAAAAAACTTGCCGCTTCATTAGCGGCATTTTTATTTTTCACTGTTGTCTGCTTTGCTCAACAAAGAATATCAGGAATCGTAACAACCCAAAGCGGGGGGCCTTTACCCGGTGTCACCATTATTCTTAAGGGAACAAACACCGGAACGTTGACCGGTGCAGATGGTTCGTTTTCTATTATTGCGAAACCAGGCCAGGTTCTTATAATATCTTTTATTGGTTATAATTCAAAAGAGCTGCGGCTAGGGAACAATGCCACACCACAAATAGTTTTAACCCCATCCTTCGCGAACCTGGACCAGGTTGTTGTAACAGGATATGCTTCACAAAAAATAAAAGAAATCACAGGCTCTGTTGCGGTAGTAAAACCAAAAGATCTTCTTGCAGTGCCCGCAGGGCAGGTAGAGCAAATGTTGCATGGAAGAGTGGCCGGACTAACGGTAATAAACTCTGCTGTGCCTGGAGCACCGAGCCAGGTTTACCTTCATGGCATCGGCAATTTTGGAAATGTTACTCCACTTTATATTATTGACGGAGTAGAAGGCAGTATCAACAATCTGAATCCTTACGACATTGAATCTTTACAGGTGTTGAAGGATGCAGGCGCATATTCCATTTATGGTGTTCGGGGTGCAAATGGTGCGATTGTAATAACAACTAAGAAGGGTAAAAGCGGCAAAGCAAAGGTCAGCTATGATTTTTATATTGGCCAACAACAACCGTTAAAGAAGGGGCTTGACGTGTTGAATCCACATGAGCAGGCAGACCTGGAATGGCTTAGGTTTAAGAATTCAGGACTACCTCCCGATAATGCTCTTTATGGTAATGGATCAACGCCTGTATTACCCGATTATCTTTTTGCGGGTCCTGATCCCTCTCATGTTGGTCTTTTTAAAGGTGATCCGAGAGCAGATCCATCCCACTACAATATTGATTCTGCCAATGGACCCATTTACCAGATCGTACCATTCAACAAAACAGGAACAGACTGGTTTCATGAATTGATGAAGCCTGTTATAAGTCAAAATCACACTCTTTCTGTTTCCGGCGGAAGTGATGAAAATCATTATCTTCTATCCTTTGGTTATCTTGATCAGCCCGCAACATACCTGAATACTTACTTAAAAAGATATACTACAAGGGTGAATACTGAATTTGAGGTAATGAATGCGATCCGTATCGGTGAAAATCTCCAACTAAGTTACTCCCAAAACCCCCAGGTTGGGGAGCTTGATGGCGCTCTTTCCACTCCTCTTTCCCTGCCGGTATATGACAGTATGGGAAATTCAAGCTCTTATGGGCCAGCTAGACCTGCCCTAGGGCTTGGTAATGGTTATGGACCTCCGGGCCCCGCAGGTAATCCCGTTACTGAACAGGAATTGTGGAAAGATAATAAGTTTAATAGCTGGCAGGCTTTTGGAAATGCATTCGCAGAAGTTGACTTTCTAAAAAAATTCACTTTCAGGACAAGTTTTGGTGGCACTTTTTATGAATATTATAATCTCATTTTTAGATATGGTTCTTACGAACCCCCTCCTCCTTCGGCCAATGGTTTTAGTAATAGTTTCAATGAAGAGTCAGGTTATGCCAGTTCATGGACATGGACAAATACGTTGCATTATTCCGGGACATTCCTGAAAGACCATCATATAAAAATGCTGGTCGGAACAGAGGGAAAAAACAATTACAACAGGACATTGGGCGGCAGCAGATCCGGGTATTTTACCAATGATCCCAACTACCGCTTTCTGAGTACCGGCTCACCGGCCGTTCAGAGCAACTATAGCTCTGCAGGAGCATCTTATCTACATTCCTTTATGAGCCAGGCAAACTATGATTACAAAGAAAAATATTTTGTCAGCGGAACGCTAAGAAGAGATGGATCTTCTGTTTTTGGCCCCGAAAGCAGGTTTGGATGGTTTCCTTCGATAGGCGCTGCCTGGAGGATGACGGAAGAAAATTTCATGATGGATTCAAAATGGCTGACGGAACTCAAGCTAAGGGGAAGCTGGGGTAAAACAGGCTTTGATGGCAATACTCCTACCAGTAATCAGTACACGCTATTCGGCAGTAGTCCTGGTTTTTCTTATTATGATATAAACGGTATAAGTTCTGGTAATATCCAGCCAGGTTTGGCACAGGTAACATGGGGCAATGCCCACACAAGCTGGCAGAAAGATGTAGTAACAAATATTGGATTGGATGCTGTTTTGTGGAATGGGAAATTTGGAATCACAGCAGACGTGTATAATAAAAATTCAACTGGCTTATTATTTCAGGTTATCCTGCCCGGTCTGCTGGGCGCAGCACAGTCGCCAAATGTAAATATAGGCGATGTAAAGAATACCGGTTTTGATCTTACACTAAGTTCAAAGGGAAATTTTTCAAAAGATTGGAGATGGGATGTATTGATCACGCTTTCACATTATAAGAATGAAATCGTAAAGATGAATAATATACCATTTAGGGATGATCACCAGGTAAGATGGGAGGTGGGTTATCCAATGGGTTCGTTCTTCGGATACAAAGTGATCGGTTACTTTGAAGATGAT
The DNA here is from genome assembly GCA_005883855.1 of Bacteroidota bacterium. Lineage (GTDB taxonomy): Bacteria > Bacteroidota > Bacteroidia > Chitinophagales > Chitinophagaceae > VBAU01. Next base: position 14,801 of record VBAU01000096.1, on the reverse strand, counting down.
GCAGACGTTGCTAAGTCTCCGAAGCAGGAAGCCGCTGCCCCTGGTAGATTTAAATACCTTGATGCGAACGGTGACGGACACATTGATGATGCTGACCGCATTCACTTTGGAGATCCGAATCCCAAATACACCGCAGGGTTGAACCTGGGGCTGACTTATAAAAATTTTGATTTTACCACATTTTTTTATGCCTGCATGGGAAACGATGTATACGACTCGTATAAAGGAAGCAATAACGCCTATGGAACTGTAAATACAAAAACTGCGTTGTATGATTCATGGACACCGCAAAATCATAATGCACAGGCTCCAATCCAGGAACTCGATTATTCTAATTTCAGCACTGCCGGTACATGGAATTCTTACCCGCTCGAAAAAGGTTCTTATCTAAGAAACAAGACCATGATCATTGGATATAATTTTCCTGGCAACTGGTTACAAAAAATCAGGATTGAAAAGTTACGGGTATATATACAGGCGGCCAATCTGTTCACCATTACTAAATATCCCGGGTTTGATCCCGAACTTAACAATAGGTTGGTTGGTGGCGGTTCTGCGTTTGGAGTTGATGTTTTTGGGACCTATCCCAATAACCAGAAACAATATCTTTTTGGATTAAACGTGGGTTTTTAATTTTCAACGTTCAAAAAAATTGTATGAGATACAAAAAGCTCGTCTTAAATATCATGATTGCAATACTGATTTTATATTCATGTGCTAAAGATAAACTGAACCAATCGGCACTCGGCCTGGTGGATGAATCAACATTAGCGAATAAACATGGTGTGGAGGGCTTATTGATCGGGGCTTATTCCTTATTGGATGGAGTAAGCGGCGGTGGGTCCAGCTTTGTTGGTTCCTGGGGTTCTGCTGCCTCCAACTGGATCTATGGAAGTATCTGTGGAAGCGAAGCTTACACCGGATCGAATCCTGGCGACCAACCTCCGATAACTTCCCTTGCCAGGTTTGAGTCTACTCCATCGGATGAAGGAGGCAATCTTGATAGTAAATGGCGTGCTGTATATGAGGGTGTCGCAAGAACAAATGCAGTATTAAGAATTATGCGCCAGGCAAAAGACATTTCGCCCGATGATACCACAGAAATACATGCAGAAGCTGTTTTTCTTCGTGCCTTCTATCATTTTGAAGCTAAAAAAATGTGGAATAAGATACCATTTGTAGATGAAACTGTTACATACAGTGCGGGAAATTATTATATTAATAATGATACATCCTGGTCTTTCATTGAAAGCGATCTTAAATATGCGATGGACCATTTGCATCTTACACAATCTTCGGTTGGAAGAGCCAATAAATATGCTGCTGAGGCATTTCTTGCCAAGGCTTATATGTTTGAAGGCAAATATCCAAATGCCAAACCACTCTTGGAGGACCTGATCCAAAACGGTGAAACTGCAGGAGGAAATAAATATGAACTGGTAAATTATGCGGATAATTTTAACCCTGAAACCAAGAATAGTACTGAGGCTGTTTTTTCCGTCCAAACATCGGTCAATGATTTCGGATCTGGTATCAATGGCAATTATGGCGATGTGCTAAACTTTCCTCAAAATGGAGGCCCCGGAGGTTGTTGCGGATTTTTTCAACCATCGCAGTGGCTCGTTAATCATTTTAAAACTGATCCGGTTACCGGCCTGCCTGATCTGGGTCATTTCAACGATAAAAATGTTACTAATGATGAAGGATATGCATCGGACTCAATCTTTACTCCTTATACCGGAACTCTCGATCCGAGATTAGATTGGACTGTAGGAAGACGAGGAGTGCCCTACCTCGATTGGGGTCCCCATCCAGGTAAGAAGTGGATACGGGACCAGAGCTATATGGGACCTTATGCCCCCAAGAAAAATACTTTTCAAGAATCGCAGGCAGGAATTTATTCAAATGCTGAGGGTTGGTCAAATTTCAACGCGAACAATGTTAACCTCATCCGCTATGCAGATATTTTACTTTGGGCCGCTGAAGTGGAAGTGGAAAGTGGTGAGCTTAATAAAGCACGTGATTACGTAAATAGGGTGAGAGCAAGGGCCGCCGAATCTTCAGGCTGGGTAAAAAATGACGACAATATTCCTTATGCAAAAAGAGTAACCTATAGCCAGGCTGAGTTTGATGCGATCAATGATCCTTCTTTTACAGATATACAACCTTTTAACTGGGTAGTAAGAAAAGATCTCACCCCGAATCAAACCTGGGTTTTACTCAGTGTCAAATCTGATGGAACTAAAGTCTGGAATGCCTATGATCCGCCAAATTATAAACTTGATTTGTATACCGATCCATGGACAGACAAGGCTCATGCGCAACAAGCAGTGAGATTTGAAAGGGTTTTGGAACTTGGCATGGAAGGTCACCGGTTCTTTGATCTCGTTAGATGGAATATTGCTGACGCCGAAATAAATACATCATACTTCCAAAAGGAAGAAACCCGGAGAAGCTTTTTGAATGGAGCGAATTTCAAAAAGGGCATAAATGAGTACTTCCCAATCCCGCAAATTGAAAGGGATTTGAGTGTTGATGCGCATGGCGTACAACATCTGAAACAAAATCCGGGGTACTAAAGGATGAGTAAGATTAAAGACATCGTCATGATCGCAAAAAAAATATTACTTATTACTACTTTCTTTTTTGTTACCCGAATTACGATTGCACAACAAAATAAAAATGGAGTTGCAGCAGAAGGTTACCGCGCCATTCATTGGACAAAGGCCCAGGATGGATTGCCAAATGATGGAACCAATGTGATGTTTAAAGATGCAAAAGGGTTTCTATGGATTGGAAGTAGTGGAGGTGGATTCTGTCGTTTCGATGGAACGAATTTTAAAAGATACCATGATGACGCGGAGAAAAGGGGAGCTATTAATTCTGATGCCATTTATTCATTTAAGGAAGACAGCCTGCATAATATCTGGATTGGAACAGGCAAGGGCATATCGAGGTATGACATGAAGGCCGATACTTTTACAAATTTTTCTCCTGTTATTTTTGATACTGCTTTCTCCGAATTTGCCTATCCTTTCTCCGAGACCATTGCTCCTTTTTGGGCCACAAAAGATGAAATGTATTGCATGGTACCCGGTGGTGCAATAACAGCAATTAATGTACATACACTTAAAAGAGGAAAAATACTGCAGCTATCAAAGGCACAAGACCCGGGAATTGCGTGGAACACAAACAAGTCTTTTTTTGACAAGAGCTCAAACAGTATTTGGGTGTTGAGAACTTATGAACCGCGCCTGGAGCAGATTTTTCTTGGTGGAAAAATACAATATTATTCATGGCCCTGCTACAGGAAAAATGTAACCCACCCCCGGCATAATGCTGAAGACATGGTATATGACCCCAAAAGAAATTCTATCTGGATCAACAGCGGTGATGGTCTCCTTGAATTTTCTTTGGATGATAAGCAGTTTCGCCCGGTTGATGCATTAAATGAATTGACCAAACAAAAAAGTTACGATCGCGGTGTGGGAGTTGATAAAGACAGGCAGGGGCGGATATGGTTTTCAACATACTCTGAAGGGATATTTATTTATGATCCGGAAACAAAACAAACAAAACCGGTCTTTTCCGATCATGATACGCAATTGAAAACAGGTAAAGCTAACCTTCATATTTATTGTGACCGGGATGGTATTGTATGGACGGCTGATTGGCAGGGAAATGGGATCTATGCGTTGCTGCCTTTTAATCCAACTGTTAAGAGGTATGCCGCAAACCCTTCCGCGAAAAATACACTAAGCAGTGGTTTGATTAGTACGATTATTCCCGGTCCGCAAGGAAAATTGTGGCTTGGCACTGCGGATGGTTTAAACATTTTTGATCCGGTTACAGAAACATTTGAAGTGTTGAGGGAGAAAGATTTGCCCGGTATTAAAGGAACTTCTATCATACCCATTTATATAGATACCCTACAGCAAAAAGACTGGCTCAATGCAGGGTCACAGCAAACAGAGCAGCAGTATTTTGGTATGGGCATGTATGAAATGGATATCAAAACCCGGAAATGCAGCCGGATTATTTTTATGGATGGATCAAAACGAATTGATACATTTTATGTTCAGCATGGCATGGTGAGATCGTATAAAAATGGTTTTATTTTTTGTGATCAGTTACATGGCGTTTTTGAAATTAAAGAAGGCAGTTTGGTTGCAAACCTGTTAATTCCTTTACTACCGGAAAATCAGGGAAATATCCTCCTGGTAGAAGATCGTTACCTGTTTCTGCAGCATGGAGGCATGCTACACAATTTCGCTTTTGAAAATAAAAATGGAAAGTGGACAAGAGTCCCAAATCAGCTCGATAACGTGGCTTGGTTTTCTGCACTCTACAATAAAAAGGATCAGACCTATTGGGTGAGTGAGGTAAATAACTTGGTACACTATAACAAAGAATTCCGGGTAGTTAAAGCTTATGGCGCGGGAGACGGGTATAGTGCACCAATGCTAACTATGCGGTTCGATAACTACGGTAACCTGTGGTTTGCCAACATGTCAAAAGAGATTGGCAGGCTTAATACGGCTACCGGCATTTTCTCAACTTTTTCAGAAACAGACGGCTATCAAAAAATGGATTTCTACTGGACCAATGCGCCCATTACAAAGGATGTGCGGGGTGATCTGTATTTTGGCATAGGTGCGAAATGGGGAACCGGCGATTTGAATGGGGGATTGGACCGCGTTTCTCTGGAAAGATTTTCATCCGCTACTTCAGCCGTTTATCTCAACGCTCTTTCTATTAATCAAAAACCATTTTCACTGTACACACAGGTAAATGAGCTCGGGGAATTATCACTAAAGTATGATCAGAATACTATCAGCATTGAAGCCGGCATTATCGATTATTATTCAAAAAAAGGTAAGATAAGATATAAACTCGGGCAAAATGGTAAGGAAGGAGACTGGCAATATCCTCCGGATTATATCATCCGGTATGAAAGCTTATCCCCCGGCTCTTACCGGTTGGCGGTACAGTCTTCGAATAACAGTAATGAATTCAACAGCCCGGAAAAAATATTGCTCATCAATATTAGTCCTGCTTTCTGGAATACATGGTGGTTTAGGGTTATAGCAGTATGCTGTTTAATTGGCATCGTTTATGGAATCTTGCGCTGGCGCCTGCAACAAAAATTCCGTCAACAGTTGGCGCACTCAGAAAAAGAAAAACAGATAGCAGAACTGCAACGGCAAAAAACGGAGATGGAAATGCAGGCACTGCGTGCACAGATGAACCCGCATTTTATTTTCAATTCACTTAATTCTATTAATCGTTTCATTCTTCAAAACAACAGGGCACAGGCGTCTGAATACCTTACTAAATTTTCAAAACTGGTGAGAATGATCCTGCAAAATTCGCAGGCTTCATTGATCAGTTTGGAAAGCGAATTGGAATCTTTGCAACTATATCTTGAAATGGAATCGTTGCGTTTCAATTATCACTTCAATTATAAAATTTCCGTTCCCAAACACATGGATGTTGACGTTTTGAAAGTGCCACCACTTATCATTCAACCCTACGTAGAGAATGCGATCTGGCATGGCCTGATGCATAAAGGAGAAAAAGGGCAGCTTGATATCGAAGTATCACAAGAGGATGGCTATTTATATTTTAAAATATCAGATGACGGCATCGGGCGCAAACACGCTGCAGCGCTTGCGAGTAAATCGGCTACAAAGCACAAATCAATGGGGCTGCGGATTACAGCAGACAGGATTGCAATGTTGCAAACGGGAAATGGGAATGAATCACCGGTCACAATCAATGACCTGGTAAATGCCGATGGAACTGTGGCGGGCACAGAAGTAATTATTAAAATACCTGTTGAATATGATTAAAGCAATACTCATAGACGATGAAGTTCACTGCCTGGATACCCTGGGTATGCTGCTGAGTGACTACTGCCCCGAGGTGCAGATAATGGAACAATGTATGTCTGCAAAAAAAGGACTGGACGCAATTGAAAAGTTGAGTCCTGAACTGGTGTTCCTTGATATTGAAATGCCGTTGATGAATGGGTTTGAACTGCTGGAGCAGTTCAAATCTATTCCTTTCTCAGTCATCTTTACAACCAGTTACGACCAATATGCAATAAAGGCTATTCGTTTTAGTGCACTGGACTATTTACTCAAGCCGATTGACCCAAAAGAGTTGGTCACAGCAGTACATAAAGTAGAAGCGCATAAAACTCCCCCTTCGGCAGAGCAGTTCCAGATGCTGATGGACCAGATACAACATAAAGAAAAGGGATTCACTAAAATTGCAGTACCCACCTTTGAAGGCTTTGAATTAATACCTATTGACCAGGTGCTTCGCTGCGAAGCGGACGATAATTATTCTCACCTCTTTTTGAAAAATAAAAATAAAGTCACTGCCTGCCGCACGCTAAAGGAAATGGAAGAGCAACTGCAGGATTTCTCGTTCTTCATCCGTGTGCATCATTCATGGATCGTAAACCTGAACGAAGTCACGAAATATGTACGGGGCGAAGGCGGGTATCTCATGATGAGCGACGGCTCATCCCGCAGCCGGAAGGATGCTTTGATGAAATGGTTCTGATCCATTGATGCATCAACATTCTCGGCCGTCAGTTTCCTCGGCCCCCTTTTGGTCAAAGTCTCGAAAAAATCGTTTTCCTACTACTTACTTATTCCGGCCAATTACCGCCAGTTTCTGCTTAGTACTCTGCGACACTCGCTCCAAGCTATTCAGCAAACTATTTTTGAATCTGTAATCAAAACAAAATATCCACCTAAAATTTACAATTATGAAAAAAAGTTTTTTATCCCGATTTACAGGGATATGCCTGTTACTGGTAATAACCATTGCTGCAAATGCGCAGCTTTCATTTAAACCGGAAACTTTAAAGGGAAATGCTGATTTCGAAAAATCAGCTTCAAAAGATGTTTCAGATGAAGTTGAGATGAAAAATGTTAACAGGAAGGCCGTAAAAGATTTTGCACTAAGCTTCAAAAATGTAACTGATGAAAAATGGTTCAAACAACGGGATGGCTTTGTGGCAATGTTTACTCTCGACGATATCGATTATCTTATCGCTTACGACAAAAAAGGAAGGAAAGCATACACTATTCGTAATTATAATGAAAGTAAACTGCCTGTTGACCTGAGGCATATTGTTAAAAGTACCTATTATGATTATGCTATCACTGTTGTACAGGAAATTGAAACGCCCTTTAATCCTATAACTTATATTGTTCACCTCGAAGGAAAAACTGAGTTAATTAATCTGAGAATCTGCGATGGGAAAATGGAGGAATGGCAGAAATTCAAAAAATCGGAATAAGGGAATGATTGCAATCGTTCAGGTGATGGTTTATACACCACAACAGCCTTCCTTTCCAGGAAGGCTTTGTTGATATCGGTGGCGACGAAGACAATTTTGATAAGCCCCAGCAAAAAAATATCTCCGCAAAAGTTTCCCGTTTCCCAATTACTTCGACCAATTAATTAAAGAAACCAACCGTTAAACCTTGTCGTTATGAAAAAAATCCTTTTTACAAGCCTCTTTGGACTCCTCGCTGCCTTATCAATAAACTGCTCAGCACAGGAAGAATTCGCTTACTCTAAAACGGCGCCGCGAAAGAACCCGACGCCTTATATGAAATTGATCGCTGAGAATGTTTCTGAGCCAACTTATTATACTCCCGATAACAATGACAGAATCACCAACATTACCCTGAGGGCTATCAGGCATTTTCTTGTAAACTTCGGTGAAGTATCCAATGAAATATGGTATAGCACACCAGATATGTTTGTCGCGATGTTCAGGCTAAGCGATATCGATTACAGAGTGGACTATGATAGAAAGGGAAATTGGATAGAAACATACCGAACCTATGATGAGACAAAAATGTCAAGTGACCTGAGATCAAGCGTGAAAAGCTCATACTGGGACTATCACATTTACCTGGTGCAGGAAATTGAGCAACCTCGGCACCCGGTAACCTATATTGTCCACCTTGAAAACAAAACGAAATTGATTAACCTCCAGGTTTCTGATGGTGTCATTTTCGAGTGGCAGAAATTTAGTAAATCAAAATAGGTCATAAAGCTTCCTCGTTAGATTTTAGTGTTTTCAAAACACACACAGCCTTCTTCCTCTAAGAAGGCTTTTTTGTTCAGTCGAAAAAACAACTACCCGCCATTACCGCCAACTACTCAATGCCGTTTTTGGCATTGGCGGGATAATGCAAATTTTAACCTAGAATGACTACCTTTCAAGCTCAACCTTTATTCATGCCTGTCAGTTCGTATATAGGCAGGTTTTTCCCGATCAGGAATTCTTTTTCTTCTAAGGCAATTTATATCTCATTCTTTTTAAGTTTATTTCTTGTGCCAACCCTTTGTTTTACACAAAGAGCAAGGTTTGACAGCTTGAAAAAAGCATTGCCGTCATTGCATGATAGTGCCAGAGTAGATTGTTTGAATGAATTAAGCGGAAGTTATATAGAATTAGAAGCTTTAAAAAAAATTACATCCATAGCAGGATCCCGAAGGAGGCTCGGCTGGAACCGAAGTGATCATTAAAATGCCTGTGATATACAACTGATATGTCCATTATAAAAAGAATAGTACTCCTTTCGACGCAGCTTTGTCTTGTGATGCCTTGCTTTTGCCAGCGGGAAAAGATTGATAGTTTAAAAAGAGAACTGCCTTCATTAAGAGATAGCGCGAGAGTTGATTGTTTGAATGAGTTAAGCGGCGCTTTTTTGAAATTGGAGAAAGTTCCAACAGAATGGAAAGACATAAACATTGCCGCTACCGCAGGATATTATGCAGCTTCTGCTTATGAGGAAGCGAAAAAAATAAATTATACGCATGGTATAGCAGAATCCTTGTCATATAAGGGAGAAATCGAACGTCTTTCTAACAATTTCCCTCAATTAGAAAAAATTTGCCATGAAGCTATCGAATGGTATCGGGACGCACCCAATAAAAAAAGATTAGCAGAAACATATTACAATCTTGGATTTGCGCTATATGCTCAAAGTATGTTTACAGAAGCGATAAAAAATCTTGACACTAGCTACCAGCTTTATGAAAAAAATAATAATACAAGGGAAATGTGCAAGGTAAATACAACGGCAGCGGTCGTATATGAGGAAAGTGGCAATTATGAAAAAGCATTTGAACTGGCAAGGAAAGGTCTTAAGCTGGCAACAGAAAATAACGACGACTGGCTTAGACGAACGTTATTATCAATAATAGGTTCTTTGTTCGAAGATATACAAGATTATCCCACGGCTTTAGCCTATTGTTTCCAGGCTACCCAAAATCTCAAACCTAATGAGTATAATAATTTTAATCCAAGGCTATTACGAGTAATCGCCGAGCTCTATAGTCAACAAAAGCAATTTGACTCCGCAAAATACTATTATAGTTTTTTTGATACTACTAATGAAAGGGGCTTAAGGTTTTATTTGGTAAGCTTTGGAGAATGCTATCTACTGCAGAAAGAATATAAGGAGGCATTGCCAAACTTTATCAGGGGACTGGATTATCACAAGCGATTAAATGATCGCAATTGGGTAATGCGCACATTACTGGATATTGCAAAAACATATTTGGCTCTGAGAAATAATGACTCAGCTTTCAAATATGCAAATGAAAGTTTAAATATCGCTATGCAAAGCGGTGCAAAACAAGTTATAAGAGATGCCTCTGAAATTCTTTCTTCTATCTATGACCATTGGCGTCATTCAGACAGCGCATATTTTTATTACAGGCAGTTTACGACAATGAAAGATTCTGTGCTGAATAACGTGATAAAGGGAAGATTGGCTGCATACACTTTCGAACAAAAGATGGAGTTACTCAATAAAGAAAAGCGAATTCAGCAAGCGCAATTGCAAAAAGAATCCCTGTGGAGAAAATTCCTTGTCATTGGAATAATTGTTCTTATGTTTTTGGCTATTATTATTGTTCGTATAATAATGCTGAAACGTAAAAACGAGACTAATAAGCGTGCACTTGCCGAAAACGAATTGCAATTACAAAAACTCGAAAGTGAAAGAACAAAAGCCGAGTTTCAGCATCAAACAACTGAGCTTGAAATGCAAGCCCTGCGTGCACAGATGAATCCCCATTTTATTTTCAACTCACTTAATTCCATTAATCGTTTTATTCTTCAAAACAACCGTTCGCAGGCCTCTGAATACCTTACGAAATTTTCGAGGTTGGTGCGACTAATATTGCAAAATTCCCAAGCCACATTAATTACTCTTCAAAGTGAACTGGAATCGCTGGCATTGTATCTCGAGATGGAAGCCCTGCGTTTTGATTACCATTTCGCATACAAAATTGCAGTTCCAGGTGACCTTGATGTAGAAGTGCTGAAAGTACCTTCACTCATCATACAGCCCTATGTCGAGAATGCCATCTGGCATGGATTGATGCACAAAGAAGAAAAAGGACAACTGGACATTGAAGTGAGCGAGGTGAGCAATCATTTATTTTTCAAAATAACCGACGATGGTATCGGGCGCAAACAGGCTGCAGCGCTTGCAAGTAAATCGGCTACAAAGCACAAATCAATGGGACTGCGTATTACAGCGGACAGGATTGCCATGATGCAACGTTCAAATGGAACCGAGTCACCGGTGACAATAAATGATTTGGTGAATGCTGATGGCAGCGCTGCCGGCACAGAAGTAATTATCAAAATTCCGGTTATGTATGATTAGGGCGATTTTAATTGATGATGAGGTCCATTGCCTGGACACGTTGAGTATGTTGCTCAGCGACTATTGCCCTGACGTGCAGGTTGTGGAAAGATGTATGTCCGCAAAACAGGCATTGGTCGCCATTCAACGGCATCAACCTGCTTTGATCTTTCTTGATATCGAAATGCCTATTATGAATGGGTTCGATTTGCTGGAACAATTTTCCGAAATTCCCTTCGCCGTTATTTTTACAACCAGCTACGACCAATATGCCATTAAAGCCATTCGTTTCAGTGCCCTTGATTATTTACTAAAACCGATCGACGCCAAAGAACTTGTTGTTGCTGTAAACAAAGTAAAGGGCCAAAAACAACTTCCTGCCGCCGAACAATTTCAAATGCTATTGAACCAAGTACAACACAAGGAGACAGGATTCAAAAAAATTGCTGTTCCTACTTCAGAAGGTTTTGAATTAATACCCGCGGAACAGGTTGTCCGCTGTGAGGCGGATGATAATTATACTCACTTGTTTTTGAAAAACAAAAATAAAGTCGTTGCCAGCCGTACGTTAAAAGAAATGGAAGAACAGTTACAGGACTTCAACTGTTTTCTAAGGGTTCATCATTCCTACCTCGTCAATCTCAATGAAGTAACAAAATATGTTCGCGGTGAAGGAGGCTATCTCATCATGAGCGATGGTGCAACGGTCAATGTGTCCCGCAGTCGCAAAGAAGCTCTGATGAAGTGGTTTTGATAAATATGTTTCTTGTTTCTGGTCTCTGATTTTTCCTCCTCGCGTTCCAATGGAATCCTCCTAACTTACTTCCATCCTATTTTTGCCGGCCACCCGCTATTTCTGTCAACTACTCAACGCGACTGGTATCAGGTAATTCAGCTAATTAATTTCACATCGTTATCAAGTTTAAATTCAACCAAAAAACCTATCACAATGAAAAAAACAATTTCCACCGCCATACCGATTGTATTGGCAATGCTAGTAATCAGTTTGATTTCTCGCGGGCAGGCAACTATCAAAAACCTGCGTTTCTCAGACGGGAATTCTTCTGTGCAAAACGCAGTGTCAAAAGCTGCGACAATCACACTTCACCGTAGTGATGTCAATTCAAAAGCAGCGAGAGATTTTGGCAAATCCTACAAACACGTTTCCGACGAAAATTGGTATGTAGCACCTGACGCCTTCTGCGCCAGTTTTACCGCGGATGATATTAAATATCGGGTTGATTATGATAAAAAGGGTCACTGGCTTCATACCATTCGCACTTATGATGAAAATAAATTGCCCCGTGATATCAGGCATCTTGTTAAAAGCTCCTATTACGATTATGACATCACGTTTGTACAGGAAATTGAAAAGCCTAGTAAGAACTTCACTTACATTGTTCATCTTGAGGGTAAGACGACGCTGATAAATCTAAGGGTTTACGATGGAGAAATGGAAGAATGGCAAAAATTTGAGAAATCAAAATAAGGGAATAATTGTAATCGTCTAATGGTGATGTTTTGATACGCGACAGCAGCCTTCCTTTCCAGGAAGGCTTATTTTGTTGCGACGAAGACAATTTTTAATATGCCTTGGCAAAAAAATATCCGCGCAAAAGTTTCCTGTTTGCCAATTACTTCGACCAATTAATTAAACAAACCAACCGTTAAACCTTATCGTTATGAAATGACAGAAATTAGTAAATCAAAATAGGTCATAAAACTTCTTCGTTAGATTTTAGTGTTTTCAAAACACAGACAGCCTTCTTTCTCTAAGAAGGCTTTTTTGTTTTGGTTGGATCGATCTTAAATATTTTCGATGCCGAGAAAGGTTTCGTGGTTCAACATGTTCGCATTTAAGTAGTGGCTGCTGTGCAATGTGCGTCTCGCTCCAAAGAGTTTTTAAAATTGTTTCCCCCGTCTTCACAGATTTCGACCAATTAGTCGTGTTTCTTTTTGGTTTTGTGATAATGTCGCTTAACGAGTAACTGTCTTTAATAGCAATCGAAACAAAATTGTTTATCAAAAAATTTCAAAAAATGAAACGAACCTTTTTTACGATGCTTATCGCGGCTGCTTTAATCATCGTCGGGCTCAATGCCTGCACAAAGCAAGATTATTCTCCAGTTCCCTCAACCACACCTCCACCGGCACAGCAAGCCAAACTTAACCTGGTTGCGACTTCGTGGACGAGTCACGATGGCGGAATTTATGTAAGTACCTTCCAAAACATTCTTTCGAATTTACTAATGACCAATGGTAGTCGTGTAAGCGTCTATGCACAGGATGGTGGCCAGTCAATATTGATCAGCGGCTCCGCGGTCATATTTAAGGGCCATGCGCTCTGGGCCTCGACTACGAAGTCTGATGTGACGATAAATTATAGTTGTCCGGAAGCACCGATGCCTTTCCAAACCTTACATATTGAAGTGGTGGTCAACTAATCAAATAAAGAAAATTTGCCTCTATAAATTTGCCTCTATCAAGCAATCGTTAGCGTCGTAATGTTCAACAGCCTTCCATTTGGAAGGCTGTTTTATTGTCTTTTTTTACTTTGGCGTAATATATCTCTTTGTAGCTTTAATGTATGAAATGGTTGCTTCTCGTGGTTATTTCGGCCTTCGCGGTCTTCGGAAGTGTGAAGAAAAACAGTTTCGATAAAAAAGAAAATAATTCTTCCAGGAAAACTTACTCATCTTTTGCAGTGCTCGAGTTATTCACTTCAGAAGGCTGTTCCAGTTGTCCGCCGGCTGACAGGCTGTTGCCTCGGTTAGCAACAGCAAATACAAACATAATCCCTTTATCTTTTCATGTTGATTACTGGGATCATCTTGGATGGAAGGATCGTTTCAGCGACGCTGAATATTCGGAAAGGCAAAAAGCCTACGCTCGTCAACTTCGCTTAGAAAGTATTTATACTCCTCAACTGATTATTAACGGCGAATACGAACTGGTAGGCAGCAACCGGTCCACGGCAGAAGCAGATATCAACAAAGCATTGAAGGAAAAGTCAGCCGTGGCTGTAAACATCGATGAAGTAAAAAAAGAAAACAACAAGTTGCTCATTGGTTGTAGCTTGACAGGCAGCCTGAATCAGGCAGAAGTCGCCGCGGCATTGGTTCAAAGACATGCAGAAACGGAAGTAAAAACCGGAGAGAATGGCGGTGCAAGATTAACCCACACCAATGTGGTGAGATCATTTGTTCAAAAGGCTGCGAAGGACAAGATGCAATTCGAAGTTGAAATTCCGCATGACTTGAACGAGGATAACTTGCTGCTTGTCGTTTATACGCACGAAAAAAAGAATCTTAAAATCACTGGTGTTGCTGTTTGGGAAGGCAGGCAGTAGGTAATAAGCAATCGAAAATAGGCAATAAGCGACAGGCAATAAGCAATGATCATCCAACCGAGTGGCTGTTCGCGCTCACGATTCACCATTGACCATTCACCTTCACGACGCCACCGCCTCCTTCATTTCCCAAACCAACGCGCTGGCTCCTAAGATTGCGGCGTCTGCTTCCTTCAATTCGCTAAAAACAAGTTTTACTTTGTTCTGAAAAATAGGGAGAAGGTTTTTTTCCATGTGCTCCTTTGTGGGCTTCAAAATCAGGTCGCCTGCCTTGATAACCCCGCCAAACAATATAATAGCCTCGGGTGAGGAGAACATTACAAAGTTGGCCAGGGCTTCACCTAGAATTTGACCGGTGAAGCGAAAAACTTCCAGCGCGATCTTGTCGCCCTGGTCCGCTGCCTCAGCGATGATCTTCGCTGTGATTTCTTCACGCCTGTATTTGCGCATCGGGCTTTCAGTCGTAAGGTCTTCAGCCAACATTTCATTAGCTGTGATGCAAATGCCAGTTGCAGAAGCATACGTTTCGAGTGTTCCATGCATCCCGGTTCCGTAATGTTTGCGACCTCCGGGCCGGATGGTGGTATGCCCCAATTCACCCGCAAAACCATCATGGCCATACACCACATGACCATCGATAACAATACCGCTACCAACGCCTGTGCCTAACGTGATCATGATGAAATGTTTGATTCCCCGCGCCGCGCCATACGTCATTTCGCCAATAGCTGCAGATTTTGCGTCATTATTAATCA
>VBAU01000487.1:1275-3438 GCA_005883855.1 Bacteroidota bacterium | reverse complement strand
TATATCTCTTTGATCAACGATTGGAATAATGTAGCGGGTAATGAGATTGAGATCCGAACTTAACTGAATGGGAATTACCGGTTGAAAATTGAGCGTATATTTTGAACCCTTGTGCGGTCCGATTCCATAGTCTACATTATTTTGTAATGGCACACTGATAAGATTGGCAACAGGATTGGATAATTTGTCGGCAACCTCTTGCGCACTTGATCCCTGTTTTTCTTGTGCTGACGCGAAGAAAGACAACATAATGGCGGTAAAAAGCACAAATGCCTTACGCTGATTTTCAAATTTCATAGCTGCCTCTCCTTTCTTTGGTCACCCTTTCTAAGAATTTTCACCGAATGACCCTGAAGCGCATCTTGCCAATCACTTCTCCGACTTCACAGTTTCCCATATTCTTTCCCAATCAGGATTGAGTACGATTTCTGTTCTCCTGTTCTTTGCTCTTCCTTCAGCCGTGCTATTGTCGGCAATTGGGTAGAACTTTCCCTTTCCTGCTGCCGTCAGACGTGTGGGGTCAACGCTATAATCCTTGGTAAGAATGCGGACCACGCCATTAGCTCTTTCTGTGCTTAAAGACCAGTTATCTTTTGGCCCCTTGATCTTCACGGTATCTGTGTTGCCTACAACGATCACCTTCAATTTTGGAAACTCATTTAAAACCGAGGCGAGGTTGCTTAAAGCTTCCTTTCCTTGAGGACTTAGAGTTGCACTGCCACTTTTATAAAGTAGCTGGTCCTGCATATCGACAAATACAATCCCGTTTTCGCTGTGCACCTCAAGGCCTTTGTCCTGGAATTTGGCCTCTGCAGCCTGCAATTTTTCTATAAGCGTTGCCACATTTTGGTGAAACTCCTCCAATACGGCATTTACTTGTTTCAACTGCTGCTCATTGGCCTCGCATTGTTTTTTGTAACTGGCAAATTGATTGTTAAGATTACTGTTCTGAGATGAAAGATCACCCACTTGTTTTTTCAGGTCACTGACGGCTGTTTGCAATTGACTATTTTCCGTCTGCAGACTCGAAATCTGTGCGTTTGCAGTTTCCAATTTCTTAGTGGCCTCCTTACTTGCACCACATGAAGAAAGAATTATTGCAGCAAAAGGTAGAAGGACAAACACTGATTTTACCGACATAAAAAATTTGTTTAAAGGTTAGAAATCTTTTTTCTTTTCGTTTCGGGGGTACTTTGGGGTCAATCAATAGGTCGACCATGATAACAATTGACTAAGACAACAAAGGGGACATAAGATCCCCTTCCTTTATGAATCGATACACAATAGAAGCCAACACGCTCCACATTTACCAGCACTTAAAACTGCATTCATGATTTGTACTCGCTTCATTCATTGCAGCTAGTTGTTGATAGATCACCGCATCATTTCTTCTTTTCAGCGCCCGGAGGAAATCCCGCCATAATGGAGGCTATTGCTTTGGGTATGGTCTCATCCGGATTCTTCGCGGGCTTATCGATTTCCTTATTTCCGATCCCCTGCCAGACAAGTTTCTTTGTTTTGGCATCAACAGCATCAATGATCAGGGATCCGTCCTTGTAATGCCGAACGTTGTAATTCGTGGTACCACCAGCGCCTCCTCCTCCATAGTAATACGGGCGGTAAACCCCTCCATATCCATAATAATTCGTTGTAGAACTCACGTCGACTCTGTCTTTCAAAACGGCTACGACGTTTACCAACACATCAGGGGAACTGGCATTCTCCTGGAACCCTTTTTTAGTCATCTCACTTTTGATCGCATTGATGATCCGATCCTGGTTTAACTGACTGATCGCATCGTGGATGTTAACATCCTGATACATGGAAAATGTCTTGTATTGCCCGAAGTTTACGGCCTTATCATAATCCTGGCTAACCTTTAATGATGGCTCGCAGGACAACGTTCCGATCACTACGATAAATAATAAGCATGGTAGATAATATCTCATACAATGTGATTTTAAAACAATAGAATCTGTTAAGCGACCCCTTTATTTAAGAAGAAGCGAAGTGCGGGAAAAAGTTCCGGCTCATGTTAGACACTTATCATCCTGCCACCCCGCCATATTTCCAAAAATGACATCGGGTAACGGATAAGGCATCCCGGGCGTACAGAATGCAGAAGCATCTCCCTAAACCCGCGAAATCATAACCGCGCCGCGC
>VBAU01000487.1:0-1228 GCA_005883855.1 Bacteroidota bacterium | reverse complement strand
CGTTGCCAAAAAATTTAAGGAGATCTTCTACACTAATTCGAAAAATATTTTTGAGTCAAGCAAGTACGACTTTGTCAAACCTGTGTTACCTATATTTGAATGGTCGTGGGCATTATTTGATTGTCGGGTAAACAATAAATCCTGTAACGCATGTCCCGGAAATGGATCACAATTCTGACAAGTATTTTAATTTTTGGCATCAGCGTGCACGCCCAGGAAAAAGATTCGATCTATTTATATAACGGCCAGGTGCTGATTGGTGATGTGAAAGGAGGGCAGATGGGTGGAATCACCATTGACGATGTAGACATGAAATTACTGCAGGTAAAGCAGTATAAAATAAAAAGGTTCAGCACGACGCACCGGTGCAAAATCGAGACGCAGGAAAAGGAGATCTATTTTGGAGTGATTAGCCCGTCAACCAGGACGGGATGGATCATCCTAAAACTGGACCATGGAGATACCCTGGAAATGCCGATAATGGCTATCAGCATACTCATTGCTCTTCGAAATAACTTCTTCGCGCAATTGGAGGGCAATCTTTCCGCCGGATTCAGTTATGCCAAATCAAGCAACCTTGGACAGGTCAATCTCAGCACGAGGATCTGGTACGCCACGGAAAAGTGGCAATACAACCTATCCGCACAGATGATCGGATCAATTGATTCATCCAAATATTCAAGGGACCGCGAAGATGCGTCGATATTCGTGACCAGGACTTTAACAACCTCGTGGTTTGCAGCTACGAGTGTCAGTTATCAACGCAATCTTGAATTGTCTATCGCCAGGCGTTTCCAGGAAATGATCGGCGGCGGAAACAAACTCTTTATTAAAAGGGATTGGCAGCTGCTCACGGTGAGCGGCCTTAGTTTTAACGAGGAAAGACGCACTGACGGAACTTCGGCTGTCCTGCTCCTTGAAATACCCGTAACCTTAAGATTTGATTTTTTCAAATACCGCCAACCCAACATGCAAATAAGCGCTTCTCAAACAGAATTTTTCAGCCTCAGCCAGAAAGGCCGTATCAGGTTTGACGCTAACCTGAACTTTGCTTGGGAGTTGTACAAAAGCTTCTGGATAACATTCAACCCTTATGCAAGTTTTGATAACCAGGCCCCTGATAACAGCAGCAACTTCGACTACGGGTCGGCAATAAGTTTGTCCTATAAATTCTAGACTGGCATGTTCAAATTGCCGGTGGCAACAATATACAAGCAGCGCATTCTCT
>VBAU01000095.1:497-9815 GCA_005883855.1 Bacteroidota bacterium | reverse complement strand
TAAAGTTTTTCTTTTCGGCACCAGCTGAGCAGCCGATCAAAAACTTTGAAGCCCCTGGTAGAGTCGTTATCGCCCATATAATTTTCAGTAGTAAACAAGCGGTAATTGAATGGCACACGGATAGAATTCATCCCGATTGATTTCAGGTAGTGAATGTCCTCCGCTGTGATGTATACATCGAGATACTTTCTCCAAAATGATTTTGTTTTTTCAGGCCCAACCAGTTCAGTGAGTGTTTGATTGATCAGGCGCGGTGAAGTCGCATCCTTAAACAGGAACATGTAGCCCTCTGGCACCAGCCAATTACCAAGGTTTGTTCCTTTTATTTGAAACGGTTTGCCATCAATGCCAATAATGGATGTTCCCTTTGTAGTAAAGAATGGTTGTGCATGCAGGGACGATGACAATAAAACTGAACATAAACAGCTGCAAAAAATTCTTGTGATCATGTTGTGATGATATTGAAGATGTGTTGGCAAACCTAGACGTTTTCTTCTAGGATATTTATGAAGCCAGGTAAAAATTGTTGGCTGAACTGCCCAAGCCGTGCCACGGTTAAACTGTGGCACGGCTCGCGATTACGTAAATAAATTTTTTAATTGTGGACCGCTTCTTTAAATTGTTTTCTTCATGGACGTCCGGCAAACAAGGGGATACGAGGTGATCAGTGAGTGGTTGTCAGCCAAGGGGCTTTCTCCGTTTCAATTCCAGGAAGAAGCATGGCAACATATTACCAATGGCGAAAGCGGCTTAGTAAATGCGCCGACGGGCTGCGGCAAAACTTTTTCTGTTTTCCTGGGTTCCCTCATCGAATTTATCAACCAACACCCGGGTGATTACAAGAAGAAATCAAAACAGGGCTTGCAGCTTTTATGGCTCACGCCTCTTCGTGCGCTGGCGAAAGACATTGGCCGGGCAATGGAGGCGGTCATCGGTGAATTGGGGATGAACTGGAAGATCGGGATCCGCAATGGTGACACGGAGATTGCCGAAAGACAAAGACAGACAAGGCAAATGCCAGAAGTGCTCATCATCACTCCGGAAAGTTTACACCTGTTGCTTGCGCAAAAAAACTATCCTGAATTTTTTAAGACGTTAAAAATAATTGCTGTTGATGAATGGCACGAGCTGCTGGGGAGTAAGAGAGGAGTGCAGGTGGAGTTGGCCATCAGCCGGATCGTGAATGGTCAATGGTCAATGGTCAATCGGAAGCCCCTCCTGTGGGGAATCTCAGCGACCATTGGGAACCTTGAGCAGGCGAAAGAAGTGCTGCTATCTACGTTAAATTTCGAATCAGAAAAGAAGGAAGGCATTATCATTAAAGCTGAAATGCGGAAAAGAGTAGAGATAGAGTCTATTTTTCCTGATGAGATAGAAAAGTTTCCGTGGGCGGGTCATCTCGGAATTAAATTGGTCGACAAAGTCATTCCCATTATCAACAACAGTAAGACGACACTCATCTTTATTAATACAAGAGGCATGAGTGAGATATGGTATCAGACGTTGTTGAGCCGTGCGCCTGAATTAGCGGGAGCCATTGCTTTGCATCACGGCAGTATCGAACACGAATTAAGAATTTGGGTAGAAGAAGCGTTACATGCAGGAAAATTAAAAGCGGTGGTGTGTACGGCCAGTTTGGACCTGGGTGTTGATTTTCGTCCTGTGGAAACCGTGATCCAGGTTGGTTCTCCAAAAGGTGTCGCAAGGTTTTTACAAAGGGCAGGGAGAAGCGGTCATAGTCCGGATGCCATCAGTAAAATTTATTTTTTGCCTACTCATTCTTTAGAATTGGTTGAAGCGGCCGCATTAAAAAATGCGGTAGACGAAAATATTATCGAGAGCCGCGAGCCCATGCTTTTGTGCTTTGACGTGTTGATCCAGTATGTGTGCACCCTGGCGATCGCTGAAGGGTTCAGACCCGACAACATTCTTGATGAGATCAGGTCAACCTATTGTTACCGTGAAATCACGAAGGAAGAATGGGACAATATCCTGGCACATATTACCATTGGCGGAACAGCATTGCGGCAATATGACGAGTTCAAAAAAATTGAGATTGACAATGGGCTTTACAAAATAAAAAATCGCCGCATAGCCATGCGCCACCGTTTGCAAATAGGCACAATCGTGAGCGAGGCGATGTTGAGAGCGAAATTTGTAAGCGGCGGATTCATCGGCATGATCGAAGAATGGTTTGTGTCCCGGTTAGAGCCGGGCGATGTTTTTACTTTGGCCGGGCGCAGGCTTGAGTTTGTGATGATAAAAGAGATGATCGTCCTGGTGAGGAAATCGAACGCAAAAAAATCAAGGGTACCCAGCTGGCAGGGAGGACGCATGCCGCTGAGCGCAAACCTCGGAAAGAAATTGAGAGAAACGCTGGATAAGGTGAGGGGAAGTGAAGCGTCAAACGTCAAACGTGAAACGGAAAACGTGGAACGCGCTGACGTGATCCCGATAGCCATCGGGAGTGAAACGTCAAACGTAAAATATGACCCTGGCTTTAAGATCCCACGTCTCAAGTTTCACGATCCAAACATCGAGCTGCACGTCCTGCGGCCCCTCTTCGAGTTGCAGGAAAAACTTTCTCACGTCCCTAAGGCCAATGAATTGTTGATTGAGCAAATTGAAACAGACGACGGGTTTCACTTATTTGTTTATCCTTTTGAAGGCAGGCTGGTACACGAGGCTATGGCAGCCATTCTTGCTTATCGCATTAGCCGGATAATGCCAATCACATTTTCATTTGCCATGAACGACTATGGATTCGAATTGTTGAGCGACAAACCTATCCCTGTCGATGACACAAATGTGTATGATCTGTTTTCCACAGAAAATCTTTTCCAGGACATACAGCGCAGCGTGAATGCTACCGAGATGGCAAAAAGAAAATTCAGGGATATAGCGGTGATTGGCGGGCTCGTTTTCCAGGGTTATCCCGGGGAACAAAAAAAGGCGAGACACCTGCAATCGTCAGCCTCGTTATTGTTCAGTGTTTTTTCAGAATATGAGCCGAACAACTTGTTACTACGGCAGGCCTACACGGAAGTGTTTGCGCAGCAGATGGAAGAGGCCCGCTTGCGCGATATGTTGCATCGCGTTCAGCAGTCCAACATTATTATCCGTTTTCCCGAGCAATTGACGCCGTTCTGTTTTCCCATAAAAGTGGACAGCATGCGGGAAGATCTGTCGTCGGAAAAATTAGAAGAAAGGGTGAGGCGAATGCAGACACAGTTGGAGAGCCAATAGAATATTGAACACGGAATATCGAATGATGAATTTCGAAGTTATACTTCGTAATTCGATATTACTTGTTCCTTGTTCAATATTCCTGTGATTCAATCACAAATCCGCATCCAAACTTCCATTGACAGCCATTTCGATATTCGATATTTTTGTCCTTTGGAAAATTCTTATCACCTAATTTAGATTTGCGCCTTATTATTGCACCATGCAGTACCCGGTTCCTCACATAATTCAACAAAATCATTTTTGGCTTAGTTCACAGCGATGTATTTTTTGGGAAGAGGAAAACGCCCTTATCGTGTGTGACATGCACATTGGTAAAACCGGGCACTTCCGAAAGTCGGGTATCCCCGTTTCTCAACGTGTGTACACCGAGGACTTGCAAAGATTGCTTTCTTCCATCCTTTTTTTTAAGGTCGACAAGCTCATCATCGTAGGTGATCTTTCACATAGCCGAAGTAATAGAGAGCTTGACCTTTTTCAGAGATGGAGAGCTGACTTCCCATCGTTAAAGATTCATCTCATTAAGGGCAACCATGATATTCTCAACGAGAGATGGTACAAGGAATGTAAGATCACGGTGCATCATGACAAGTTATGTATCGAAGATTTTTGCTTTTGCCATGACGCCTGCGTTAAGGAACAAAAAAAAGGTAAATACATTTTTAGTGGCCACATGCACCCCGGAGTGAGAATCAGGGGTATGGCCAAACAATCCCTAAGTTTCCCCTGCTTCTATTTTACCGATACATATTGCGTGTTGCCGGCATTCAGCAAGTTCACGGGCCTTGCGTTAATTAAGCCCGAAGAAAAGGAATCGGTATTTGCGATTGTTGAAAATGACGTGATGAAGGTCCGCTAATTATTTTTTGGTTTTGCGCAGCTGGTTGTAGTCGAGAAAGTAAATAAACTTCACCGTAAATTCATTTGCATGGGGCAGGCTAAACGATCCTGTGAGATTCTTTAAATAAGTAGGGTAAGTAGTGGGATCCAAATACTCGTTATCCCCTAACCAATTTTTGTAACCAAAGACGATGCGACTGCCTAGCCTGAAATCCCAGGTAAGAAAAGCGTCCACGTTAAAATAGTTTACGTTTTCATCCGGTATAGTGAAAGTTGTGTTGAAGTCATAATCACCGGTGCTGGTAACCTTTGCAAATTTGTTATAGGGCACACTGCTCCAGTAATGCCTCGCCCTGAGCGTAAGATTTATACGGGAAGTAAAATTGTAAATGCCGGAAAGTATAGTTTCGATCTCCGTAAAGTCTGTGAACCCAATGATCGGCTCTCCCGCGGATTCACCGGCCAACACGATATAATTTTTCTCGGCCTCATGTCTTCCGGATAATTCGAGACTTAGCTTATTGCTGAAGCGGTAACGCACACCTGCTTCTGCAATATGGTAGTTCTTCTCTGCTTCATCAAACTTTGCGATGAGAAATTGATAGTTAAAAAATAAGCGCTTCCTGCTATCTGTGCTGCCTTCTACTTCAGCAAATGAATAGGCGGGCCTTTTTACAAATTTGCCTGGAGTGTTCAGTACGTAATAGTCGTGTTGATCGGTGGGGAAGGAGCCCAGTGTAAAGGTCACATCCCAAAAGTTTTTGAAAAACCAAAACGCCTCTGCGTAAAGATGCAGATCAGAGTACGCGTTTGGGTCATACATTCTTGCATATCTAAAGCCTGCCTTGTAATGATAATTTAAAAGACTTTTTACCGGTGTAAATTGGTAATAACCTGCCTCACCTGAATAAGAAATTTCGTTGGCGAACTGCAGGTAACCGAGATCGTTGGGGTCATACTTATCGGATTTGATGACATTCTGCAAATAGAATTGAAAATTGCCGCTCACTTTTCCCGCGCGAAGCATGGTATTAAATCCGTCATAAGGATCCAGGCCAAAAATCTTACTGTACCGGCCAGTCCCCTTAATGTTGTATGTGTTACTGCGATCGTACAAGTTAAAATCAAACGCAGAAACATTCGCGTCTCGCTGCTCCGTTCCTTCCCGGATAACATTGGTATTCGTGAACGTGAGGTATGACCGTCCTTTTAGGGCCTGGTCCAGAACAAAAATGTTGTAGTTGGTCAGTGGCTCCGTTTCAACTTTCGTTTCATTGCCACTGGATCTGTCTCTAACCACGGCATTCATTTGTGCTGCTACGGCGTTGAACACGCCGATCCCCAGCTTGCTTTGGGTTCTGCCTGAAAATTTGATCGCGTTGAAAAGTTGAGTGACTGTTGGGTTTTTTAGTATTTCAATGTTGGGATCGGAATCTCCCAGTCTTTGAACAGATTGATATCCCTTCGGCGTGGAGCCAACGCGGCGCGAGTAGAATAGGCCAGCTTTATTAAATATTTCCGTTCCCTCGGTAAAGAAAGGACGGTGTTCTTCAAACTTAACTTCAAACGGCGACAGGTTGTTGATCACGTTGTCGGAAACCACTTGGCCGAAGTCAGG
This sequence comes from Bacteroidota bacterium, assembly GCA_005883855.1. Lineage (GTDB taxonomy): Bacteria > Bacteroidota > Bacteroidia > Chitinophagales > Chitinophagaceae > VBAU01. Next base: position 4,111 of record VBAU01000095.1, on the reverse strand, counting down.
AATAATCGTGGCATCAAGCGTAAAGCTTTCATTGACGCCATATTTTACATCCATTCCCCCATTCCTCATCCATTCCGTTCGATAACCGTTTTTCTCGGGTGTTACCCGCACTCCGCCGGTAACGTAAGGTGAAAAGCTGAGACGCAAAGGGGGTTGTATATCTTTTAACCCACGGAATTCGCCAAACTGGTTGACCAGGCCATTGACATTGGGATCAACAGCGTTCCAAAATGAAGTCTCATTATTTCGCCTTGTAAACCTTAGGAACTGCAAGCCCCAGTCCTGCGTATCTTTTTTTGCAAAACGAAGAGATAGGTAAGGAATTTTCATTTCCACTGTCCAACCGTCCGCCTTCATTTTTACCTGGCTATCCCAAACGGCATCCCAGGTTCTGTCTCCGTAGTTGTCGAAATCACCCCCCAGATTCGGGCTAAGCCTGGCGTCTGTCTGTACGTTCCTTGATGTAACCAGGAACTGAAATCCGTTTTGCTTGTCATGATAGGTGTCAAAAAAAACAGAGAAATAGTCCACGTCAGTCTGCTGTTCTGCATCCCTGGCCGTTACTTGCTTGCGGATCGCCTGGGGATCATCATACAGGTATGCACCTACATAAACAGCATAATCATCATACAATATTTTTACCGATGTTCTAACTTCGGACGGAGAACCATAATGCGGAAAATTTTGAATGAACCCGGTGGCAGCGGGGGCAGTTTGCCAAATTGGATCATCCAGCTCGCCATCAATTTTTGGAGCCTGCTCTGCTTTAATGGCTTCCAATGATTTGGCCTGTGGATAAGCAATGGTGTAAAGCAGTAATAAGGGTATAACAGTAACTTTCCTCAGCAATCACAGTTTAAGTTACCAACAAATATAGATCAATTCCATGGTGACAGCCTATAGAAAATGTCTCTCCTGCTGCCAGGAATATATTTGGTCAGTTCATTCTTTTTTTTAATATCGAGACTTGCTGATGAAGGGAATTCACAACGTTGGCAAGATGATCAACATCCCACCTTTGATGCTGAGAAGCCTTTGCAATTATGTATTGTGCCTGCCAAATCTCTAAAATTTCATCGGTATTTACCGTGTAGGGTTTATACGCCGGATTATCACTTACCAGCGTGAGCTTATTTTTTGAACGATTCGCCTTGAGTATTCTTTTATAAACGATGCCTTCGTTTCGTGAGACGACGACGTAAGTCAAGTTGCTTTTGACGTCGTCTACATTTTCCACTTTTTCTCCAACGATCACTGAGCCAGTTGGCGTGGGCATCATTGAATCACCAACAATTTCGAAAGCCCGGTAGTTACCTCCTGAAAGCATGGGCAAGGTGAAGGTGTTGAGTTCATCGACGAACTCAGGATCAGCAAAACCAGCCAGGTAGCCGGCTGCAGCTTTAAATGGAACAAACGGTATATCAGGTCTTCCGCCAGCCAATTTCATTGCGCGACGTTTTGCAATGTAGTTCCCTTTATTATCGCTCAGATCTTTTCGCAGGATCTCGTCAAGGGTTAATTTAAAAATATCGCAAACCACTTCCAGCACTTCAATTCTCGGTTCCGCTCTTTCTTCTTCATACGCGCCAAGGAGGGATCGTTTGATCCGGAGCTTTTGTGCAAACTCTTCTTGGGTCCACCCGCGCAACTTGCGCAGATACTTTAGGTTTTGATTGGCGATTGACATGAGCTAAATTATTTAGCTGCAAAATACTAAAATTTGCTAAATAAAAGAATTGTTTATCGCGGATTTCGCAGAAGTCTTGCGAATTGGGGTCGTCACGCTGCATGTTGGTTGGATTGTTTTGTTGCCAGCTGTTGTAACTCTCTTCAGCGCCTGTTGTGTCACTCACTTGTACTTTCGGTAATACCATTGGGCTAGGTGTTGAACCCTATGCGGGGAGATATTGAACCCCTGCGGGGTTCTGTTCGTCACTCGCATTCTGTGATTCGGCGGATTGCATCGGTGGCTACCCATATTCAGCCCCTACCGGGCTTATCGAAAACTCTTAATGCTCTTAATTCCTTAATGGTTCAAACACTTGCTGCGATATTGCCCATTGCCAATTCCGCAGGCCTCTGATTACTATTAACTATCGACTATTGACTATTGACTATTTTTGCCGGCGTTTAATATGGTAAAATCAAAGCAGTCTAAATCAGTAAAAAATAAATCAAGATCCGCCGGCAAACAGAAAATACGCACAGAACAAGCTGTTATCCTGATCACGAATGATGATGGTATCACCGCACCAGGGCTTCACAACCTTGTTGAAGCCGTTAAAGATCTCGGTAAGATTGTAGTAGTGGCTCCTGACAAGCCGCAATCGGGGATGGGCCATGCCATTACCATTGGCACGCCCCTTCGTCTTCATAAGGTAAACGCCTTTGGAAGTATCGAGGCGTGGCAATGTTCGGGAACGCCGGTAGATTGTGTGAAATTGGCTGTTGATAAAGTGCTTCATCGCAAGCCTGATCTTTGCCTGAGCGGTATCAACCATGGCGCCAATCACAGCATCAATGTAATTTATTCCGGCACGATGTCAGCCGCCGTGGAAGCGGCCATTGAAAGCATTCCGTCGGTTGGTTTTTCCCTGCTCGATTATAATATAGAGGCCGATTTTTCAGCCTCCAGAAAATATGCCCGCATCATAGTGGAAAAGCTCCTTCGAAAAAAACAGGACAAGCACATGGTCCTAAATGTGAATATCCCCGCGGTTCCTCCTGAGCTGATACGCGGCATGAAAATATGCAGGCAGGCTTATGCTAAGTATGAAGAAGACTTTATCGAGCGCAACGATCCGAATGGCCGAAGATATTATTGGCTAACCGGCGAGTTTGTTAACTTCGACAAAGGAACAGACACAGATGTGTGGGCATTGGCGAATCAATATGTAAGTGTAGTGCCGGTACAATTTGATTTGACCAATTACGTTTTAAAAGCCAAACTTGAAAAACTGTGGCGTTAACGATACTAAAAAAGGACAACCTAAAATTTGGACTGGTGCTGGGATTACTGGGTCCAATTGTTGGTCTTGCCATCGTTTATCTTGTAAAGTATCATTCCTTTACGATTGGTGAGTTCTTTAACGATTTTATTTCTGAGAATAAAAAAATTACCTCCATCGGCTCTCTGTCACTCCTTGCAAATGCGGTGCTCTTTACTCTCTACATCAACACGCACCGCGATAACACCGCAAAAGGCATATTCCTCACTACCGTTATTTATGGCATCGGCATCCTGGTAGTGAAAATATTGAATTAGAGAGGATAGATGATAGTGGGATAGATGATAACTGATCTAATCCAGCTCAAGATGGTGTTAAAACCTGAGTATACGTATGCACATGAGACGTTTCACACGTTTAACGAACGCGTTCAGCAAGAAAATCGAAAATCATTGTTTTTCTATTGCGTTATATTTCGTCTATTATAATTTCGCAAAGATTCATGGTTCACTCAGCGTAACCCCGGCCATGCAAGCGGGATTAACAAAAAGAGTAATGAGCATTGAAGATATTTGTATGCTGGCTGATATTGAAGCACCAAAGAAAAGAGGTTCTTATAAAAAGAATGAAAGGGCATAACTTAGAAAAAGTCATTTAAATATAAAG
>VBAU01000095.1:0-490 GCA_005883855.1 Bacteroidota bacterium | reverse complement strand
TATGAACCGTTTTGTTAAGTTCATCAATACAGCGGATGAAAAACTTGCATCGGAGATTATTAGCCCCAATGCAATATTTTATGTTCCCGGAAACCCTGAGCCTATGCGTGGGGTTGCAGGTTATCTTGCAATTGTTGGAATGATGCGAAGCGGCTTTCCAGACATTCAATGGACATTAGATGACGCAGTAATTGACGGAGATAAAGTAGCCGCACGTTACACTATGCGGGGGACGCATAAAGGTCAATTCTTTGGAGTGCTACCTACTGGAAAAACAATTCAAGTTCAAAGCATGGCTTTTTATAGATTGTCTGATGGGCAATTTGTGGAAGAACATGGCTTACCTGATATGCTTTCATTACTTCAACAAATAGGCGCTATTCCTGCTCTATAATTTCAAACTGACCCACTACCGAATTGTGAAACCACTCTCTTCTTTGCGTATTTCCACCTCGTACCGATGAGCATTTCTTGGAACCGAAACTTCCGC
>VBAU01000473.1 GCA_005883855.1 Bacteroidota bacterium | reverse complement strand
CTTAAATCTTTGTCCGTTTAAGATCCTCCACTTATCTTTGCGCTCCCAAATTCAAATGGGGAATTTTTACACATGTCGCAGAGAATCAGAATCAAATTGCAGTCTTACGATCATAACCTGGTAGACAAATCTGCCGAAAAGATTGTAAAGACTGTGCGCAGCACCGGTGCGGTGGTCACAGGTCCAATTCCTTTGCCAACACGCAAGAAGGTGTTCACTGTGCTGCGTTCACCACACGTAAATAAGAAGAGTCGTGAGCAGTTTCAGTTGGCCACTCATAAACGGCTGTTGGATATTTACACATCTTCTTCCCGTACGGTGGATGCTCTGAGCAAGCTGGATCTACCTAGCGGCGTGGAAGTGGAGATCAAAGCATAATCACAGATTCCGCAGATTTTAGATTTAGCGGAATTTTTAGTTCTTATAAATTCATAACGAGTCCATCTCTCAATCTCGATTGGGAAAAAAGAGCTCTGGACATAAATGCGGAAGTAGCATATTAATCCGTGAAATCGGTGAAAATGCTATACGTCCGCGATAAAATATAAACAAGCCCTTCGAGGTTTGTTTATCGCCGGTACTTCCAGCGTCACGCCCAAGCTTTAGCGAAGGCGGACAGCGATGAGCAACCCCGCACCAGGCGGGGCAAAGGGAAAAGGTCGGTGATGAACCAGGATTGAATTCCGATGGTCATCGGAATGTCTTGAATAACCTTGCGGGAAAAACCGTAAGAAAATGAAAGGTATTATCGGGAAAAAAATTGGGATGACCAGCGTCTTCGATCCTACGGGCAAGCAAACGGCTTGCACCATCATCGAAGCGGGTCCTTGTGTAGTAACCCAGGTAAGAACTAAGGACAACGATGGTTACGATGCTCTGCAACTTGCGTTTGGCGACAAAAACGAAAAGCACTCCATCAAATCTGAAACAAATCACTTTGCCAAAGCAAGCACCTCTCCTAAAAAATTTGTAAAGGAATTCCGCGATTTCTCAATCGAAAAAAATATTGGTGAGACCATTACAGTTGACATTTTCGCTGAGGGAGAACAGGTTGACGTGGTAGGCACGACAAAGGGTAAAGGTTTCCAGGGTGTCGTTAAACGTCATGGTTTTAGTGGGGTGGGCGGTGCTTCGCACGGTCAGCATGACCGTTCGAGAGCTCCGGGTTCTATCGGTAACTCTTCTGATGCAAGTAGAGTAATGAAGGGCGTGCGCATGGCTGGTCGCCTAGGCAACGACAGGGCAAAGTTGAGGAACCTCAAAGTCGTTAAAATTTTTCCCGAAAAGAATTACATCTTGATCAGCGGCTCAGTGCCTGGCCACAACGGTTCGATCGTTTTGATTCAGGGCATGCCTTGTCTCAACCGATAAAAGGAAAAAAATGCAAATCGAAGTTTTAAATATAGAAGGAAAGAAAACCGGCAGACAGATTGATCTGCCAGATGAAATTTTTGGTGCTGAGCCAAATGAGCACGTTATTTATCTGGCCGTCAAACAACACCTCGCGGCACAACGGCAGGGAACTCACAAAGTGAAGACACGTGCGGAAGTAAAAGGATCAAGCCGTAAACTTCACCGTCAAAAAGGTACGGGTGGAAGTCGTAAGGGAAATATTCGCAACCCGTTATACAAAGGTGGAGGCACCGTATTCGGACCTAAGCCTCACGGTTATGACTTCAAGTTGAATCGCAAGGTGAAAGACCTCGCAAAGATTTCCGCATTGTCGTTTAAAGCAAAGGACAATTCAGTTTTTGTAATTGAAGACATTACACTCGAGGAGCCAAAGACAAAAAGTTTTGTCGATATGTTGTCAGCCTTAGAAGCATACGGCAAGAAAGCACTATTTGTGATGCCTGAGTATAATGACAATGTTTACCTCAGCTTCAGAAACGTGCCTGGGGTCAATGGGATTCTTTTGAGTGATATGAACACGCATGATATCGTGAATGCCGATGTGTTGATTTTGACTGAAGGAGCGGCAAAGATTTTTTCGGAGGAAGAAGTTGAAGCGTAATTAAAATTAAAAAAGAAAGCAATGAAACTTGCTGATGTACTGATAAAACCGATCTTAAGCGAAAAGGCAAATGCCCAGCAGGACAAGCTGCGTCGTTATGCCTTTAGAGTAGCAAAGAAGGCAAATAAATTGGAGATCAAAAAAGCTGTTGAAGAGTTTTATGGTGTCACCGTCGTTGATGTAAATACATCAACAAGNNNAGCTGGTTTTATATCGGGTCAAAAACCGTCTTTCAAGAAGGCGTTTGTGACCGTGGCAGAAGGTGACACGATAGATCTGTACGCAAACATTTAAGAAATCAGTACTTAGTACTGAATACTAATAACTGAACTATGGCAGTCAAGAAATACAAACCGGTGACAGCGGGTACTCGTTGGAGAATTGGCAATGCGTACGCAGAAGTTACAACGAACGAGCCAGAGAAATCTTTGCTTGAAACAAAGAAAAGCACAGGTGGCCGGAACTCGTCTGGTCATATGACCATGCGCTACATTGGGGGAGGCCATAAGAAGAAATATCGTGTCATCGATTTCAGGCGTGAAAAAAAGGATAGCATTGCCACGGTAAAAACAATTGAGTATGATCCGAACAGAACATGCTTCATTGCTTTGGTAGAGTACCAGGACGGAGAGTTAAGGTACGTCATCGCTCCGCAGGGTTTGCAGGTGGGTGCCAAAATAGTGAGCGGTGATGATGTGGCTCCTGAAATTGGCAATTCGCTGCAATTAAAAAATATGCCGCTCGGTACGATGGTACACAATATTGAAATGCAACCCGGCCAGGGAGGCAAAATTGCAAGAAGCGCAGGTTCTTCGGCGCAGCTTACAAATAAAGAGAACAGATATGCTGTTCTGAAAATGCCCAGTGGGGAGTTGAGGAAAATCTTGATCAATTGTTATGCAACGGTGGGAGTTGTTGGCAACAGCGATCACAATTTGCAAAGCATGGGTAAAGCCGGACGCAACAGGTGGAGAGGCATTCGCCCTCGCAACCGTGGCGTGGCTATGAATCCTGTTGATCATCCAATGGGTGGCGGTGAAGGTAAAGCTTCGGGTGGTCACCCAAGAAGCAGGACGGGCAAGTATGCCAAAGGAATGAAAACACGCAAGCGACATAAGGGCAGCGATGGCTTGATCATTCAAAGAAAGAATGGACGTAAACTAACCAAGTAATAAATCACAGATGGCAAATTCCAAATTCCAGAAAGGAGTTGGAATTTGAGATTTGAAAATTTTGAATTTTAAAAAATATGGCACGTTCGATAAAAAAAGGTCCTTATGTAGCCACACATCTTGAGAAAAAGATTTTGGCGATCAATGATGGCAAGGCAAAGAAGACGGTTATCAAGACCTGGAGCCGGCGTTCAACTATTACTCCGGATTTTGTGGGCCACACACTTGCTGTCCACAATGGCAACAAATTTATTCCGGTGTATATAACGGAGTTCATGGTAGGACATAAGCTAGGTGAGTTTGCGCCGACAAGACAGTTCAGAGGACACTCGAGCAAAAAGATTGCAGAATGATAAAAAACCGTTGCTGGTTGTTGGTTACTAGTTCCTAGTACCAGAACCAGAAACCAGAAACCAGAAACAAGATGGAAGCAGTAGCAAAACTGAAAAATTATCCCACATCGCCGCGCAAAATGCGTTTGCTGGCTGACCTGATTCGGGGTCACAGGGTAGAGCGTGCATTGGCGATATTGGAGCACAATCCTAAACACCCGGCTGTGCCTTTGCGTAAGCTGGTGTTGAGCGCGATTAACAACTGGAAGCAGAAAAACGAAAGTGGAGACGAAAGCGAATTGGTTGTTAAGACCATTTTTGTGGACGGGGCAAGAACTTTAAAGCGCATGAGGCCTGCGCCGCAAGGACGTGGCTATCGGGTTCGCAAGCGCAGTAATCATGTGACAATCGTAGTGGATTATCCAATTTTTGATGAAGGAGAACTGATTGAAGAAGTGGAGCAGGAGGAAGAACAAAAAGAAGTGGAGGCTATTGCTGAGCAATTGGAAGAGCTGGCCGCTGAGGAAACAAAATCCACGAGAAAAGCAACAAAGAAACCGGCAAAGAAATCTGCAGCGAAAAAAACTGCAAGTAAGAAAACAACGGAAACAAAGAAATCAACTAAAAAGAAAAAATAAAGGAACCGGGTTCCAGATGACATTTGAGAATTTCGAATTTCGGCGATTTGAATTTTAAAAACAAAACATGGGTCAAAAAGCAAATCCGATTGGCAACAGGTTAGGCATCATCCGTGGATGGGAATCTAACTGGTATGGTAATAAAAAAGATTTTGCTGCCAAGCTAATCGAGGACAACAAGATCAGGACTTACCTAAATGCCCGTATCAACAAGGGCGGTATTTCGAAGATCGTTATTGAGCGGACTCTTGGTAAGCTGATCATTACCATACACACTTCCAAACCGGGTATCATCATTGGAAAGGGTGGTGGTGAGGTCGACAGAATAAAAGAGGAATTGAAGAAGCTGACAGGGAAGGAAGATGTGCAGATAAACATTCTTGAAATTCGTCGCCCCGAGTTGGATGCTATGATCGTTGCTGACACTATTGCAAGACAAATCGAGAATCGTATTAACTATAAGAGGGCGATCAAGATGTCAATAGCTTCCGCACTGCGCATGGGAGCCGAAGGAATCAAGGTAAAGGTGAGCGGCCGTTTGGGTGGAGCAGAAATTGCCCGCACGGAAGAGATCAAACAGGGTCGTGTACCTCTACATACGTTCAGAATGGATATCGATTATGCGAATGTGTTTGCTCTGACTGTATATGGTAAGATTGGAATTAAGGTCTGGATCTGTAAAGGTGAGATATTAACGAAGAGAGATCTGAATCCAAACTTCGTTGGAGGCAAGAGTGACGTGAGCGACAGGAGAGACAGAAGGGATCATGACAGAAGAGACGACAGGAGAGACAGAAGAGATGATAGAAGGGGAGGAGGCGATAGAAGGGGTGGAGGCGATAGAAGAGGTGGAGGTGGAGGTGGAAGAAGACAATAAGCTACGAGCCGTGAGCCACGAGCTTTGAGTATGATCAACTCATTACGCTGCAGCTCTGCTCGCAGCTAACAGTTAAAAGCTAAAAAATGCAGAAAAATGCAGAAGGGTCGCATGAAGGGCGATGCAAAGCGTGGGGCGACTATTGCATTTGGTTCATACGGGTTAAAGGCTTTGGATCAGCACTGGTTAACCGACCGGCAGATCGAAGCGGCACGACAGGCTCTGACGCGTCACATGAAACGTGAGGGGAATGTTTGGATCCGCGTTTTTCCTGACAAGCCAATCACTCGTAAACCACTAGAGGTGAGAATGGGTAAGGGCAAAGGGAACCTGGAATTTTGGGCTGCCGTGGTGAAACCGGGTCGTGTTTTATTTGAAGTAGACGGCGTATCAGAACAGACGGCGAAAGAGGCATTAGAACTTGCTGCCGGTAAGTTGCCTATAAAAACAAAATTTATTGTACGCAGGGATCTCGTTGCGTAATCATTATAAATCGTAACAACGATGGGAAAGATAACAGATTTTCAGAAAAGCATTCACGGCATGAATGAACAGGATTTGATAGCAAAGATCAATGAAGATGAATTGCGGCTAAAGAAACTGCAGTTCGCTCATGCGATTTCCCCTTTGGAAAATCCAATGACGATTCGCAATCTGCGTCGTGATGTTGCACGGTTGAAAACAGAATTGAAGAAAAAGGAAATAGAAGCATAAAGAAAGCTATGAGCTACGAGCGTTGAGCTACGAGCCGTAGAGAAAAACTGAAATAAAATAATTGCTCGCAGCTCGCTGCTAAGAGCTCAAAGCTTAAACAATGGTTGAAAGAAATTTACGAAAAATGAGGATTGGTGTCGTGACCAGCAACAAGATGACAAAAACGATCACGGTTGCCGTAGAAAGAAAGGTAAAGCACCCGATCTACGGAAAGTTTGTGAAGAAGACTACAAAGTTTCATGCTCATGACGAAAAGGATGAATGCAGCATTGGGGACCTGGTTAAGATCATGGAGACTCGTCCTTTGAGTAAGACAAAGCGTTGGAGATTGGTAGAAATCGTTGAGAAAGTGAAGTAAGACCAGCTACGAGCCGTGAGCTACGAGCCGTATGGATTTAACACGTTTGTATTTATTGCTCGCAGCTAGTAGCTAAGAGCTCAAAGCTTAAATATATGATTCAGCAAGAAAGCCGTTTAAATGTTGCCGATAACAGTGGCGCCAAAGAGGTGCTTTGTATCCGCGTGTTGGGTAACAGCGGCCAACGGTATGCTAGGATTGGCGATACAATTGTAGTTACAGTAAAGGACGCAATACCTGCGGGCGGCATCAAAAAGGGCACAGTAACGAAGGCAGTTATTGTTCGCACCACGAATAAATTGCGTCGCAAGGACGGTTCTTATATCCGTTTTGATGATAATGCTGTCGTGCTGCTGTCCACTACTGATGAGCCGAGGGGCACGCGGATCTTTGGACCGGTCGCAAGAGAGCTTCGTGATAAAGGATATATGAAAATTATTTCGTTGGCGCCGGAAGTTCTTTAATGAGTAATGAGTGATGAGTAGTGATCGGGACGTACAAGTGAGTGACACAACGAAAGGCGAAGAGAAAACAGAACGTTGATTAAATAAAAATTTAAAGGTCCCTTTAGGGATTTAGGATATGAAAACAAGATTCAAACCGAAGCATAACATTAAAAAAGGCGATAGCGTAGTTGTTATTGCCGGTAATGACAAGGATCTGGCTAAGCCACGTACCGTAAAACAAGTGTTGGTTGACGAAGGGAAGGTAATTGTGGAAGGTGTGAACATGATTTCGCGGCATACAAAACCTTCCGCACAAAACACAAAAGG
>VBAU01000094.1:504-9978 GCA_005883855.1 Bacteroidota bacterium | reverse complement strand
TCAGGGATATGGCCTTTTCTCCCGATGGAAAAGACATCTATGTTATCATGGATAATTCCTCTACAACGTCGGGGCCGGGCAATCTCAACCCAGTGGTTCCCCAATGCGCCGGATGTGTACAGAAGTATACTTTCCTCGGGTACGCTGATGTATCAGGAAAGAGCTCGATACCCGCGTCTATTGACGTCACCGCCGGAAACCCGAATGCTTGTACCACAGGTACAACAGTCACTATCGATAACGAAAACAGCAATTATTGGGTGCCAATCACGGGTCCTGATGGAAATGTGATGGCGGAAATTTATGCAAATGGGAATACGCTTGGTACGGTGACCTCATCCTTTTACACAAATTCTTCAGGAACAGTGAGAATGGCGGGAGGGACGAAATACCTGGACAGAAATATGACCATCACCCCGCAGTTTCAGCCGTCGAGCACAGTCAAGATCAGGCTTTATATGTCCAAAGCTGAATTTGATGCGCTGGACGCCGACCCTCTCGGTGGAGTGAATGCCATAACCGATTTGAAGATCCTTAAGAATACTGATCCGTGCAGTTCGTCACTAGCGAATACGACTACTTTGATCACCCCAACGTTCGCAGAAGCTCATGGTACTGGCGGCTATGTTTTGCAGGGAAATATCAGCTCGTTTTCCAGCTTTTATTTCAGCAGCTCCAATATTGCTCTGCCTCAACAACTGCTAACATTCACCGGTTCGTTGCAAAACGATGCCACTCATTTGAAGTGGGAGAGTGCCAATGAAATCAATACTTCTAACTATATTCTCGAGAGAAGCGAGGACGGTACAGATTTCAAAGCGATCGCAACAGTACCGGCCAAAGGAAACGGCAGCAACAGTTATTCTTATGTCGATTATAGTGTGGCGAATCTTCTGTCGCCTGTAGTCTATTATCGTTTAAAGATGATGGACATTAATGGATCTTTCACTTACAGCAAAGTGATTTCAGTTACGTTCAGCTCTTCGTATACTGTATACATTTATCCTAACCCGATGCGGGATGTGTTAAAGATTAAATTATCCTTAGCAATGGCCCAAAATCTGCAGATAAACGTAACGGATGTAAAAGGCCATACTGTTTATAGGAGATCAAGATTCGCAGGCGCAGGAACGGGCGAATTTGAGATCAATACAAAGAACTGGCCGTCTCAGATGTATTCCGTCAAAATAGTGGGTAATAACCAGGAAGTGTTGGCGGTAAAGAACGTTATTAAGTTATAGCAAGGGGCAGGCCTCATAATGCCAGTGCCTAAGGTTTAACCAAAAATTCAAAAACCCTCTCAAATAGAGGGTTTTTTCATTTTATTGTGTAAACTGCTAAGTATATTTTCTTAGTTCTAGTTCTTTAATTACGATGCATAAATTTTCAGTAAAATATCCATTGTATCTGGATAGGTTAATGTCTAGTTTTATATAACTAAATCGTACTTATGAAAACAAAGCTCTCTATCGTCGTTGCCATTATAATAATGGCCTTCGTAGCAATCGCAGCTACTCCGATAAAGTCTGGATCACCTGTTTGCTCAAAAAAAGTTGCCGATACGTTTTCGTTTTTAAGAACGCATCGCCAGGGCAAGGGTGCTGCTATCACCTGGGGCTTCAGTTCAACTAACGCTTCAGGATTTACAGTACAAAGAACGAATGAAGATCCGACTGACCCGTATTCAGTTTGGATTGAAGTGGAAAGCTGTCCGTGCAATTCATCACGTTCCTACAAGGCGAGTGATGTGAATCCATTTCCGGGTTTAATCAATTACCGTGTAATTGCTGTAATGAATGATGGCAGCACAGTGACATCGGATGTGTCTACGGTTAAACTTATGTCACACTAAACAAAGCGGGTAGTGGGCCATAAACTGCCTGCTCCAATATCTTATGAAAACATCAAGTTGTTGATCTAAATGTGTGCCTATGAAACCTTTTTTACTCTTATTAATTCTTGTTGGTTCCCTAATCTCACAAGCACAGATCACTACACCTGTTGTTAAAGCAAACTTCGGTGTGGATGCCGACTTGCGCGCTAACTATTTCAACGGGCTGATCACAGGTGCAAGTGATGACTGGTGGAACAACGGAACTGCAGGTACCGGTCGTCTCGTCATCGATTCTACAGGAGCCGCAGGAATTGTTGCAGGGTATAATAGCGATGTGTCACCATGGCCCAAAAGGATGGCTTCTTTTTGGCGTGGAATGAGTCTTCCGAAATTCACCATCTGGAATAACAGGCTTTGGCTCGATGCGATATTTGTTAGGGACTACCATGGCACCGACACTACCGTATTTACTGTCGCATCAAAGAACGGAGAAAGCCCGGGTATTTGGTCACCAGGTATTCAATCCATTCCTGATAAAAACGATATTCTTGATACTTACATGCACATAAGGAGAGCCGGTCCTAACCCAACTGACTCTTTGTGGATGTTCGGTGGAATTTCAATGGATAACGTAACGGGTAACCGATATTTTGATTTTGAATTGTATCAAACCGATATTTATTATGATCGCGTGTCCCAAAAATTCTATGGATACGGCCCTGACCTGGGTCACACAAGCTGGAAATTTGATGCAGCTGGAAATGTAATTAAGGCAGGGGACATCATTTTCACCGGAGCGTTTCAAAGCTCAACCTTAAGTAGTATCGAGGCTCGTGTCTGGGTCAGCCGTACTGACTGGACAACTGTAACACCAGCCGCGTTCACGTGGAGTGGTCAATTTGATGGAGGTACTCCAGGTGCTGCATATGGATACGCTAGTATAATGCCAAACACTTTGGGGGCTTTCTACACAGGATTAGGATCTGCGAATAACACGTGGAGCGGTCCTTTCGGTCTTGTGTTGCAAGATAATAGTCTCGCTTACAGTGGCGGAGGCCCGGCCTCTACTACTAATGGTAAGTATATTGCAGACCAGTTTATCGAATTCTCCGTAAACCTTACCAAGCTTGGCCTTGACCCGGTAACGACAGCAGGAACTGATATTTGCGGAACACCTTTCAACAGGCTTCTCATAAAAACTCGTTCATCAGCTTCATTTACTGCCGATTTAAAGGACTTCGTTGCGCCAACTGATTTGTTCCTTGCACCACGGGCAATAGCTGCAGCTGACGTGCCGGTTTACTGCGGCGTGATTGGCGTCAGTACGATCCAGGTGCAAAATCCTTACCCATCGTCAAGCTATACGTGGTCGACTACAGATGGACATATTGTTGGTCCAAACGCAGGAATCAGCATCACCGTGGACTCACCGGGTACGTATATCGTGGCCCAAAGGCTAGCCTTGGGATGTAACCCATATGCATATGACACGGTAACCGTTACATTTGATCCGAATTGCGTTACCCTGGACAATAACATATTAAACTTCAAAGGAGCTCTCAATAACCAGGTGACAAAACTTGACTGGACGATTGCTCAGAATAAAGACGTGTCGTACTTCGAAGTAGAGAGAAGTTTTGACGGAAGATTTTTTGATTTCGTTAGTCATGTTGACACATACCCCGACATACCATCATCGGCAAGCTATTCGGCCTATGATGACCTGAGCCATTTTTCCGTGCAGCCTGCGGTGTTTTATCGGCTGAAGATGAAGAAGACCAATGGAGCAATGAGCTACAGCAAGACGATCCGCATTCCTTATGGCTTCATGCTTTCACGAGTGTCCATCGCGCCGAATCCAGTACGTGATATGATGCAAATCTCTTTCAACTCCGTAGCAAATGGCGCCATGCAAATGTATTTATACGATATGTCAGGCAAGGCGGTCCGCGCCGTGAGGAGCGATTTGCAAGTCGGAGTCAATGTGATCAGTGTTGAAAATCTTTCTTCATTACAAAATGGAATGTACCTGGTTGTAATTTCTACCGGTAGCGAAATATTCAGACAAAAAGTAGTGCTCGCGAAATAGGTTATTCTTAATTTGGTTTCAATTCCCCTTCTTCCGGAGGGGAATTTTTTTTGTGTCATATTCGTGGAGCAATCAATTTATTTTTGCCGTGATGTATAGGTTGAAAAAATCGCTGGGTCAGCACTTTTTAAAAGACGAAAATATTTGTAAACGGATAGTCGATTCGCTTAAGCAGTGCTCGTTTGAAAACCTTCTCGAGATTGGGCCGGGAGCCGGCGCCCTGACTAAATATTTGGTGAAGATTCCGCATATTGATTTTAAAGCAGTGGAGCTCGATGCCGAGAAAGTTGATTACCTGATAACGCACTTGCCCGAGATGAAAGGAAAGGTCGTAGAACAAAATTTTCTTGAAGTTGACAAGCCCTTTAATGGCAGCTTTACAATTGTAGGTAATTTTCCGTATAACATTTCAACCCAGATCCTGTTTAGAATATTGGAATGGAAGGGTGACATTCAATGTGTGGTAGGAATGTTCCAAAAAGAAGTAGCACAGCGAATTGCAGCGAAGGAAGGCAGCAAGGTGTACGGCATTTCCAGCGTGCTGACTCAGGCTTTTTTTGATGTTGAATATTTATTCGAGGTGAGTGAAAGAGCTTTTCAGCCGCCCCCTAAAGTAAAAAGCGCTGTCCTACGATTGAAACCAAAAAATAAACACATGTCCATGAAAAGTGAGGCAAGTTTTTTCCTGCTCGTAAAGACGGCATTTAACCAGCGACGCAAAACGCTACGAAACGCGGTGAAGAAATTGTTTGATGAACAAACCCTCATGCAAAAAATTTTTGACAAGCGAGCGGAACAGCTAAGCATTGATAACTTCGCAGATCTTAGTTTTAAAATGCTGTCGTAACGGTCTACCATGAAAGCAATCATTACAGCCAGGGCTCATGATTATTTGATCGACCAATTAACGCAACGTGGTTATCATGTCGATTACCTACCGGCGATTACTTACGAGGAACTGGCGGGACAGATCGAGGATGTAAGCGGGCTCATTGTCACTACCAGGCTAAAGATTGATAAGGCAATTTTGGACAAAGCACCCAGGTTAAAGTGGATCGGTCGTTTGGGCAGCGGCATGGAACTTATAGATATAGATTATGCAATGTCCAAAGGAATAAAGTGCGAGAGTAGCCCCGAAGGCAATCGCATGGCAGTAGCAGAGCATAGCCTCGGTTTGTTGCTAAACCTAATGAACCATATTTCATCATCCAGTAAGGAAATAATACAACACAAGTGGCTTAGAATGGAGAATACCGGAACGGAATTGAATGGCAAAACAGTCGGCATCATAGGCTTTGGAAACACGGGCAGTGCGTTCGCGTCATTATTAAAGCCATTCTGTGGCACAGTGCTCGGGTACGACAAGTATAAATTTGGCTTTGGCCGTGACTACATAAAAGAGGCCAGCCTGGAGCAAATTTGTCGTTATTCCAACGTGATTAGCTTCCATGTACCATTAACCAATGAAACATACCATCTTGCTGACGAGAATTTTTTTTCATCGTTGAAACAACAACCTTTTATATTAAATACTTCCCGGGGAAAGGTGGTCCGAATGGAGGACCTTGTGCATGCCTTAAAAGAGAATCGAATTGCAGGGGCCGCTCTGGATGTTTTGGAAAATGAACGACTCGAAACATACTCTATGCAGGAAAAGGAGCAGTTAAACTGGCTGTTAGACCAACCGAATGTTATTATTACCCCGCACATCGCCGGGTATAGTCAGGAGGCATTCTATAAAATGGCTAAAGTTCTCATTGAGAAATTATTTCCGTAATAAAAAGTCTCTTAAAAACGCATTATTTCGTTTCCCATTTTTTGTTTTTTCTCTATATTTGTGGTCTACAATTACAACGCTTCAGCATCCACTGGGGCGTTGTTATTTTTTTCTGTTTTCTTTAAGAACTGAAATACCGGGAGGTGAATTATGACGGGCATTCAATATATAACAAGAGAGACTTTAGAGCAGATGAAGGCAGAGCTTCAGCGGTTAAAAAGTGTGGAACGCCCCGCTGCGTCAAGAGCTATTGCCGAAGCAAGAGAAAAAGGGGATCTCAAAGAAAACGCAGAATATGACGCCGCGAAGGAACAGCAAGGTTTGCTTGAAGCGAAGATAGCTATACTCGACGGACAGATTGCTAACGCAAGAGTAATTGATGAATCGACAATTGATACAAGCAAGGTATCGATCCTGACAAAGGTTACTGTTATTAACTTGAATACAAAAAAAGCAGTGACTTACAAAATAGTCAGTGAAAAAGAAGCAGACTTAAAGGCGGGAAAAATATCGATTACATCGCCTATTGGAAAGGGATTGTTGGGCAAGAAGGTCGGCGATACCGCCGAAGTGCAGGCCCCTGCAGGCGTACTAAAATTTAAGATCGAAGAGATTTCAATATAGCTTCAACGCCCCGAAAGGGGCTTTTTTATTTCTATTTTACAATTCGCAATTTTAGTTTTGTTCATGCAATGGAGATTGATCAGATCTGCAATCGCCAATTTTAAATTTAAAATATTTGGAGGTATGACAATATTTTCCAGGGTCATTAAAGGCGAGATCCCCAGCTATAGAATCGCCGAGAACGAGAGATTTTTTGCGTTTCTCGATATTTTTCCTTTGCGCGAAGGACATGTGTTGGTTGTTCCTAAAATCGAAATCGACAATTTATTTGATTTGCCGAAGGATTATCTCACAGAAATTCTGGAGTTTGCGCAGCCGATTGCAAAAGCCATTGAAAGATCGTTTAATTGTAACCGTTGTGGTGTCAGCGTAATTGGGTTGGAGGTACCTCATGCGCATGTACATCTTATTCCTATCAATTCGGCCAACGATCTCAATTTTACGCAGTCAAAAGAAAAAGCTTCGGATGAAGCTTTAAAAAAAGCGCAGCAAAAAATTTTGTCAAACCTGTCAAAGTAAAAGAAGATCAAAAGCCACAATTAGCGTATCCTGGCCGGATTCTGACGCACAAATTCTTCCCAGCTGCTTTGTTTCCTGAATGCTTTCTTTTTTATACCATTTCTAGTGATGGTGATGATGCCTTTGCTTTGAAAATGGTGGCAGATGGCCACGGCCAGTGCGTCGGTCGCATCATAATGTTTGGGCTTCTGGTCGATCGATAGAATTCTTTGAAGCATTTTCCACACCTGGTCTTTATCAGCGTTTCCATTGCCGGTGATGGATTGCTTTACCTTTTTGGGCGAATATTCTGTAACAGAAAGATGGGCACTCATTGCGGCTGCAATAGCAACGCCCTGCGCCCTGCCCAATTTTAGCATGCTCTGCACATTTTTCCCGAAAAAGGGTGCTTCAATGGCAAATTCATGCGGACGATGTTGTTCGATAAGACCAACAATTTTCTCATGAATGAGTTGCAGTCGCTCATGGTTATTTTTTTTGCCTGAAAGTTTCAGCACATTCATCTCCTTCAGATGAATATCGCTGCTATCATGCACCTCGATAATTCCATAGCCCATCATGAGCGTACCAGGGTCAATCCCGAGAATTATTTTAAAAGGCTTTTGCAGAGAGGACTGTATTTTTACCGATTAATGAGGCTTAACAAAAATATCAAAATCTTTTTTAACTACTTTCTTGGGCCTTTATTATTCATTTGGTTGTCCGCCTCAATTTACAACCAGGTCAGGCACCAGTCTGATCTTGCAACATCATGGCTAAAGATCAAACAATCCATTGACAGCCCGAAAATATGGTATCTCGTCCTTGTAATTGTCTTAATGTTTTTTAATTGGTCGATCGAGGCGATCAAATGGAAGATCTCAATCCAGAATATTCAGCCGGTTCATTTTCTCAAATCCTTCAGGGCTGTACTATCCGGAGTTTCTTTTTCTGTCAACACACCCAATCGTATGGGCGAATATTTAGGCAGGGTCTTATATATGGATGAAGGTAATCGCCTCCGGGCAGTTTCCCTTGCCATTGCCAGTAGTATGAGTCAACTCATCATCACTTTGTTTTTTGGCATGATGGGATTGTTTTGGATCAGGACCAAAATTGAAACTGGAGAAATGCTCAAAGGAATTGAGTCATCACTTTGGCTACAGGTTCTGCAGTACGGTGTCATTATTGTTCTCGCGATTTTAACACTACTTTATTTTCGACTTTCGTTAGTGGCCAGGCTGGTAGAGAAGTTGCGAAATGGTCAAAAATATGTGTGGCTCGTCAGTTCACTTAAGGGCATTCATGCAACTTTGCTTTTGAAATTGCTGTCTCTTTCAACAATAAGATATGTCGTATTCGTGGTACAATATTTTTTGCTTTTTCGTTTATTTGAAGTGAATATTGAATGGTGGGAGTGCCTTTGGGCGGTGAGTGTAATTTTTTTAGTGCTGGCTATCATTCCTACTTTTGCGATTGCTGAATTGGGTATCCGCGGCAAAGTGAGCTTGAAATTACTCGAGTTATTCAGCACCAATAGCCTCGGCATAACCGTGGCAACGGCAAGTATCTGGCTGATAAACCTGGTTGTTCCGGCGGTTGCGGGTAGCCTGCTGATCGTGAGCGTTAAAATATTTAAGAACAAAAATGAGAGGACTTAAGACGTTAAGCATACTTGGTTTTGCGTTTGTAACATTTGCGACAAAGGCGAAAGCTCCTGGCGATGAATTATGCGGGATTAGGAATACAGCCTTCCAGGCCGGGGAAGAAATATCGTACACTGTTTATTATGCCGTAGCCGGGATTTATATTGATGCCGGCAACGCCACATTTACCAGTACACTTGAAAAGATGAACAATAGACCAGTGTACCATGTTGCAGGCGTGGGTAAGACGAATCCGTCATACGACTGGATATATAAGGTAAGGGACAAGTATGAATCCTTTATTGACACAGCCACTTTACAGCCATTGAAATTTCTCAGGAATGTGGATGAAGGTGGTTACAAAAAATATGAGAATATAACTTTTAATCGAAATGCTAATACCGCGGTAACGACAGATGGCGTTTTTAAAGTGCCAAACTGTGTACAAGACGCCTTGAGCGCAGTGTATGCTGCCCGCAATATTGATTTTAGCAAATACCAGGTCAACGACAGGATTCCTTTTAGCATGTTTCTCGATAACGAGGTATTCAACATGTATATCCGCTATTTGGGAAAAGAAACAGTGAAGACCAAATATGGCAAATTCAAAGCCATCAAATTCAAACCGCTCACCATTAAAGGAACTATTTTCCAGGGAGGCGAGAAAATGACAGTATGGGTTTCTGACGACCCCAATCATGTGCCTTTACGCATTGAAAGCCCAATCGTCGTCGGAAAAGTGAAGGTAGATATGATGAGCTCGCGAAATCTTCGCTACCCACTTACGTCACTTATTAAGGTTAAGGGCGGCTAATAAATTAGCCGCCCTTAATATTTAAACTTCATCAAGCCTAAAAAAATCTTTTGGTCTTATTCCTCTCTCTGTTTGGTGAATGTTGCAGCACTCATACCGTGAATCGTGTTCGAAAAAAAGTATGTAATCGTTTTCGACGGCTTCTTTCAGGAATGATTTTTTTTCCTGCAGGGTAATCAATGGCTGCACATC
>VBAU01000094.1:0-429 GCA_005883855.1 Bacteroidota bacterium | reverse complement strand
TTCCCGTTATAATTGATTTGAGGAAGCATCATGGAGGTGGTGTGACCTTCAACAACTCTGACACAAACATTTTCGGTTAATTGAAACGCCATTGGCGGATAAAGGGTCCAGCCATCAGAAGTTTTAGGCAAATCGTAAAGAAATTTTAATTTTCCACTCTCTTTAATGGGTGAAATATTTTCTTTCAAAAAACTCGCTTTTTCTCTTTCGTTTGGCTCGGTAGCGGTTTTCCAATGATGTTCATTGCTCCAGTAAACTGCGTTTCTAAAAGCAGGAACGAGCTTATCTCCTTCGCGCATTATGCTACCTCCGCAGTGATCGAAGTGCAAATGAGTCAGGAACACGTCCGTAATATCATCGCGATGAAATCCGTATTTGTTCAAAGACTTATCCAGTGTATCATCGCCGTGCAGATGATAATGACTGAAA
>VBAU01000486.1 GCA_005883855.1 Bacteroidota bacterium | reverse complement strand
TCAATTGAGCAAGTTTTCGTCGACTTACACGAACTTTTTGCCTTAGTAAAAATTTTCACAAGCGGAATCAACGCCTTAGCGATTCTCCACCTCGGATCCAATTCCTCGGTATTCATTCGCAATTGAGCCCCAAAAATGTCTGGAAACCCCTCTACAAGCACTAGCGGCAGCAAGGGCAAGGACAAGGAACCCCAAGAACCCCCTCGTTTGTTCTACTCAAAGAACACCGCTGAAGAATTCTCCCGTCAACTCAATGATATCTTCGATTCTACACGTCAACAGCACACTGAAGTCAAGGAAGCCATCGAGTCTGGATTTACTACATTGAATGAAAGCATTGCTGCTCTCACTGCTGCTATACTTGGTCGCGAAAGGTCCCCTACACCTACAGTAATCCCTAACACCCCGGTGCCACGTAGCATGCCTGATATCGACGTTACACCACCTCCAGAAGAAGAAGAACCTCGTCTCGAACGTCCTGAACCCGGCAATCCTCGCGATCCTCGTTACATGCCTTCCCAAAAGCATACGACGGCTACGTTGTCTCCCGCACCCCAACGCCCATTGCCTATCCGTGAGCTATCAGTCTCTCCAGCACCAACTCAACAAGGCACCTCCAATGATGGTCGTCTACCTTTGTCAGCACTTTTGCCTAGATTCAAAGGCCACGACAGTGAAAATGTCATTTTCTGGTTGCACGAAATGGAATGTTTGTTCGTTATGTACAATGTCCACGACAAAAACAAGGTCTACAATGCTACTAGGTATATCGACGGTGAAGCTCAAAAATTCTACATGTATCTCGTTACTGTCAACGATGGAAAAGTCCCTACCTGGAAAGAATTTCGTCATGCATTAATCTCTCGCTATCACCACCCTACGTCCAGAGAAGATATCCTGCGCCACAAACTTTCTGCAATTCAATTCAAAGGCACTCAACGTATGACTGAATACTGCGAAGAGTTCCGTGCTCTCGAAGCCCAAATCTACGACATGGCATTTGCAGACAGACTCAATAATTTCCTTTCCAAACTCACCATCGAAGCCTCACTCTATATCCGCAATGCAGCGAATGATACTCGCGATATGGAAGTTATCTACAGGTTAGCTCGTCAGTGGGCTACTAATGTCCGTTCCACAATTACATCAACTACTCGGCGTCGAATCCATACCCAGCCTAATCACCAACCACGACTCCTTAGGTCGATACCTGCTCACACAGTAAAGAAGCCCGACAAAGACAAGGATAAGTCTGAATCTGATGAAGAGCTGGATGTCATGGAAATAACGGATGGAGAGGACGATATTACGTTACATGTTAACAAAGCTGAAATGAACCAAGTTACTTGTTACAGATGCCGCCGAATTGGTCATTTTGCACGCGATTGCAAGGTTAGAGTCTCTAGCCAACAACAACGTCGTACCTTCCCTGCAAAACGCGGCAAACCTGTCAACAATACTATCTTTGCTACAGCTATGGATGCCAATGCGTACGGGTTCAACGATGAGAAAGACAATGAACTGTATGCCTATGATTATGATGATGACCGCACGTACTCACCCAGCCACGAAGAAACAGAACTAGAACGAGCCACTCTAATGCACCTTGCCCCGGAAGACAATACGGATGTCCTTTTCACGGACTACGAAGAAGACGAAGAACGACAGCATTTAAAAGTATAGAGGGTGCTTCATCACGGTCAGATGAGGTACCCGCACCAACCGACAGACCTCCCACACACGTTCAAGCTATAAATCACATTCGTTCAACAGTCTACAAGATCCAACAACGCTCAGATAATACCCTGATCGCTGCAACACCCGATTCATGCAAGCTTCCGATCTATGGAGCAACACAATTTACATCCGCGATACATTGGCTGAAGAACAAGGCCTTCCAATTTCACACATAGCTCCAAGAACAGTCATGGTTGCTAATAAGGAGAAGATTCATGTCAATGGTGTCGTATCCTTCAACTTACAACTCGACGGCCTTCCTACAGAGAAGATCACAGCATATACATTTCCTCTCAGCGGCGGACTAGACCTAATCCTTGGGCTCCCGTGGTTAAAGAAACATAAGCCTCGCCCTGATTGGGACAAAGATGCATATGAATTTACTCGGAACGGTCGACAATATATGCTTTACCCTCGCAAAGCACCTCCAAAAATCAAGGTTCTCGATGCTAAACCCAGTTTGCACATCCTTGAATCCGAACACAAGCCCGAATCCGAACACAAGCCCGAATCCGAAATGCTATTCGTTACTATGGATGAACTCGATTCTTTTATCGACAAGAAGACACAACTCTTCTTCATCAACGCTAAGTCGCTCGATGAGAAAGGAAAGAAGAATGATAGTCCAAATCCTAAATCTAAATCTACCCCACAGCTACCTAGACGCCTACTTCGTTGGATTAAACGAAAGTGCCCTGGTCTTCTACGAGATATTGGGCGTCCGGCAAAGCTTGAGCCTTTCAACATCGATACCGGCGATCATCCCCCTATAAAGATTAATCCACGGCCTTACTCACCTGTTGATCTTGCAAAAATTAAGGAGTTCATTGATGAGAACATCAAGAATGGCGTTATTTCCGAGTCAGATTCACCATGGAGTTTTCCGATAGTCTTAGCAGCCAAACCAGGTGGCGGAACTAGAGTCTGTATAGACTACCGTGCCTTAAATCGGATTACCAGAAAGGATGCACATCCCTTGCCCCGCATTGACGAGTCTCTGCTACGTTTTTACGGCATGAAATACTTCACTCACATTGACCTACGTTCCGGATACTGGCAAATTCTCCTAGACCTCCTATCCCGTCAGAAAACAGCATTCTCAACACGGTATGGTCACTACGAGTTTAATGTTATCCCTTTTGGTCTCTCCAATGCACCCGGTGCATTCCAACGGCGAATGAACAAAGTATTACGGAAATACCTGGATAAATTCTGCATTGTCTACCTTGACGACATCCTCATTTACAGCAAAACAAAAGCTGAGCATGCCCGTCATGTCAAACTCATTCTTAAAGCCCTCAATGAAGCTGATATGATTCTCAATATTGACAAATGTTCCTTCTTTGTCAAGCAAGTCAAGTTCCTCGGCCACATAATCGATGAAAATGGAAGCCGGCCTGACCCTCGTAATATTGACAAAATCCTGAACTGGCCAATACCACAGACAATCACCGAAGTTAGAGGATTCTGCAACACGGTCAACGTCTATAGGAAGTATATTCCACGTCTTGCAGCTCGAATGGCCCCTCTCACGGACCTCATGAAAGGATCTCCGGCCAAAGGTTCAGCAATACAGTGGACAGAAGCTCAACAAATTGCATTCGACAATCTCAAAAATACAATCACATCAGAACCCGTCCTCAAACACCCACGAATTGGTGATGAATTTTACATTGATCCCGATGCGTCACAATTAGCCATTGGTGCAGTTTTATTGCAATACTACAACGATCCCGATGGGAAACGGCGTCTACATCCCGTTGCTTACGAATCCAAGAAGCTGTCAGAAACCGAGCAACGCTACTCGACACAAGAAAGAGAACTTCTTGCCGCCAAGTATGCATTAGACCACTGGAGATACATTGTGGAAGGATCCAAAATTTTTATTAGGTCAGATCACGAAAGCCTGCGTACCTACCGAACAAAGAATCCTATGACCAAACGTCTTGTACGGTTCATGAATGATATCGAGCATTTCGATCCTACATTCGTCTACCATCCAGGCCACCTTCAGAAGGTTCCAGATGCACTGTCACGAATGCCCGGTCTAAGAGAGGAAGGAAACCCTGCAGACACGGAACACCTCTTTAATATTGAGCTCAGTCACTCAAAGACTATCTTTGATAAAACAACCCTCATCGTGCCTCACAAATGCGAGTTCTACACTGAATTACATGCCCGCCTGCAGTCAGATAATACATCGAAAGACCCATGTTCACCTTATGAGCTTAATAACAACAAACTTTGGAATCGACAACTCCAAACCCCAGTAATTTATACGTCTGAGGACCTACGCAATGTTGTCAATACCGTCCACAAAGACCTTGGTCACTATGGAAAACGTCCAACATTCTTTGCAATCAAACAACGCTACGAGGTTGCAACGGATATTTCCTGGGAGGAGGGAGAAAAAGAGTTAAGTTCATGCATTCCATGCCAACTTCACAAGCCCCCATCACGAGATTACCCTCGAATACACCCCTACAGCTCAAAACGTGCATTCGAAATGTGGGAAATAGATTTTGTTGGCCCATTGAAGCTCTCCAACAATGGCAACAAATACCTGATCACAGGTATTGATTACTGTACAGGAAAAGCATTTGCCTATGCCCTTGAGAAACGTTCACATCTTGCAGCAATCGAACTACTAGAAGACATTATATGGACCTACGGCAAACCTGCTCAGGTAATTCATGACAACGGTGAGGAATTCAGAAGTAAGGAATTTCAGGCAGTATGCAGAAGATATGGAATCCGATCGACCCCCACAACTCCAGGTCACCCGCAGACTAATGGAAAAGTTGAGAGACTCAATCACGAACTCATTCAACGTCTTCAACATATTTCTGCGGAAGGAAACCATGATATACGAGATTGGGATATTTACCTACGTCAAGCTCTGTTTGCATATCACATTCGAGAACTGGAATGACTCCATTCTACCTCCAACACGGTACCGAGCCTATCCTGCCTTCCACAGCTGTTTCATCCAATCC
>VBAU01000485.1:498-3030 GCA_005883855.1 Bacteroidota bacterium | reverse complement strand
ACATTTGGGCGCCTCGCTGGTTACCCCTGATGTTTTAGAATTATGTTTCATATTTCTTTCTTCTCAGTTGCATTGTTCTTGGCCTCATTGTTGCTCTCAGATATAATGGAGGTCCTCGCTCGCCCACATCTCCAACGCTTTCTGCTATGTCTGAGATACGTTCGCAATACTCTGAGGTCTTGCCGTCGGAGTCAATTTCCCAGGTGGAATCTCACAATGATTACAGTGAAGAAGAGGAAGAAATCTACAGCTATCCTCCAAGCCAATCAAACATCCCAACTCATAAACCCTTGAAGAAGAAGAAGCGTTCATATAATGCTTATTTCATCGTTACAAACGAAAATCTTGCAGAAGGCAAGACCTTGCTCAAGGTACATTACAAGCATAAGAAAACGCTGATAGTTAGGACCCTTGGATCAAGTTTGTATTCAAGTTTGAAAAACTCGGTGATAAAGAAGCAATCTCTGAGCACTGGGAACATTTTAATGAAGGCATTGATCGCACAGAAGGGATTCCATTACTCGCATGTAAGCACTGTCGCACAGCAATTGGACATCCTTACACTTATAAATCACATCCTACCACAAACATGGGTCGACATGTCAACGGATGTCAACCTCTCAAGCGTGTCAAATCCTCTCAACGCAGTCTGTCAGGGTTTTTCAATTTGGAAACCAAGTCAGAGTCATCTCAACATCAAAAGCCGATTACCAAAGGTCGCATTGAAGAGCAGATATTGAAGTTTGTTATAGCGACGAATGGCAGCTTTAATCAAATCGAAAACCAGTACTTCCGTGAGCTGGTCTCATGGATTCCTATTGATAACCGACCCGCTCGCGCACCCAGCCGCAAAATCATCCGCGCGAGACTTTCTGCGAACGCAAAGGCTGCAAAAGAAGATCTCAAGAATGTCCTTATAGCCAATGAATCAAAGATCAGTTTGGCGTTGGATTGTTGGAGCACAAGGAGGAATTTTGGATTCTTAGGTACGTCATTTATCCTACAATATAACGCTAAAAAGTGATTTTCAAAAGTTATGAATCACTTTTGCCATTACATTTTATGGTCATTGGCTGAATTTTCTAGCTATAACTGCTCATTGGATTGATGAGGATTGGAACCTTCATGAAGCGTTATTAGATTTTGTACAGATTATTGGTCGTCATCAAGGAGTAAGACTTGCTGCATATGTCCTCAAAGTGATGGAAGACTATGATATCTGTGAGAAACTGTATTGCATTACATGTGATAATGCTAGTAACAACAACACAATGGGGAAAGAAATCAGCCGATGTTTGAAGGAGAAGTACAATATTAATTGGAATTGGTCAAAGAACCATATCCAATGTCTGAATCATGTCATTAATTTGGCTGTTCAGGACTTTCTTAAAAGCATCAAAGGCATTACAATTGAGGTTGATGGATGGGAGGACGAAGAGGATGAAGAGGTTGAGATCGAGGAGGATGAGATGGATGGGAACAATGATCTTCATCCAGAAGGGTTTGCTTTGGCTATGCATAAGATTCGAGAACTGATAAAGGTATGGCTCTACATAACATACAAACGTGGTTTTAAACTCCTTCAAAGCAGTTTTGTGTGTTACATTGAGATCAACTACTAATACTTAGATAATAAATTCCAGTACTCAATGTACTCAACGTTTCTTTGAGCTTTGTGAAATGATGAAGCTCAAACCATTGAGATTGCTCAACGATATCGTCACTCGCTGGGATTCTGCATATAGAATGCTGTCTCGTGCATTATACCTTCGCAAAGCGATCGATGCTTTTGTCAATGACGATGACGAGTTTGAAGACCTCCGTCTTTCAAAGAAAGAGTGGAACCAAGCCTCAGTAATCTGTACGATTCTTTTGCCGTTCAAAATAGCAAGTACAAGACTTCAATCGACAAAACGTCCAGGGATCGATTCAGTGTTCTGGGACTACGAAAATCTATTCAACAAGATTGATGCCCTCAAAGCAACCTTCGCTCAGGCAGATTATTGCAATGAAGAATGGGTTCAAGAACTGCATGCTGGAGTCGAAAAGATGTCACTCAAACTCCAAAAATATTACACGCGAACCAATTTACCATCCGCTTATTCTGACAGCTGCATTCTGGAACCAAAGGGCAAATTACTTCTTTTTCAACAAGCTGGGTTTGGCGGTGAACAAGGAGGGCGGTATGCGGAGAAATACAAGCAAGAATGTCGTGAACGATACGTCAAACATTACGAACCTGTCGATTTGGGCAACTCCAATCCCAGAAAACGTCAACATGAATCTGATTCCGACGATGACGATGAAGACTATCGCTCATTCCTACAACAGAATCTCCGAGAATTAGTGGCAGAGCAAAATGAATTCGATCGTTATCTTGCTAGTCCTCCCCCAGCAGACGAAAAGACACGCACTTTGAGTTATTGGAAATCTCAAGCTCCCACGTTTCCTCATCTCAGCCTTATGGCTCGTGATACGTTTGCTGTTCCTGCCACCGGAGCAGGGGTTGAACGTATCTTCAGCAAAAGTGGC
>VBAU01000485.1:0-479 GCA_005883855.1 Bacteroidota bacterium | reverse complement strand
TGAATCCAAAAACTATTACTGAAATCATGTTGTATAAGGATCATCTCAGTCGACAGGGAAGGCCTTTGAATGCAGAGGATGAGAGAAATAAAATGGAAAGCAAAAAAGAACGAAGACAAAACCCGCAATCTATATCAACGAGAAGAGAAGAAGAGGTTGATTGTGACAGCGAAGAAGAAGAAGATGATGATCCAGTATTGATAAATTGGGAGAAGGAATGGTGGCGTAAACCTGGCGCCCCTATCGTCCTTATCTAGTTCTCTTTGGTTAGAATGAGTTTCATAGTCTTTAAATCACATACCGATATAACACACATTTGTCATTTGGGCAATCTCAAAAGTAATGCGTTACATTTTTTCGAGTGCTCGACTCGAAACTCGAATCGAATTCGAGTCGAGCAGAGGTCTTACTCGATTCGACTCAATCTTTCATCGAACCGAACAGAGATCATGTAGGCTCGACTCGATAAATGTTCGAGT
>VBAU01000093.1:11459-13592 GCA_005883855.1 Bacteroidota bacterium | reverse complement strand
AGCCGGGCTTTAAACCATAATATTTTCAAGAACGGTCTGTCCGTCCAGCATGCGAACAATGCGGTGACTGTAGCGTGCATCATGCTCACTGTGTGTCACCATCACGATGGTGGTTCCCTGCTCATTCAAGTCCGTCAGGAGCTGCATTACCTCGTTTCCGTTATGTGAGTCCAGGTTACCAGTAGGCTCGTCAGCAAGAATCAGTTTTGGCCGGTTAACTACTGCTCTTGCTACAGCCACACGTTGTTGCTGACCACCCGAGAGCTGTTGGGGATAGTGGTTGCGGCGGTGCATGATCTGCATTTTGTCCAGAACGTCTTCAACGCGTTTCTTTCTCTCCGAAGATTTTACGCCAGTATATATTAATGGTAGTTCTACATTTTCAAAGACAGTTAGTTCATCAATAAGATTGAAACTTTGGAATACAAACCCGATATTTCTCTTCCTCAGATCCGCTCTCTTCCGCTCATTGAATTTTGCGACTTCTATGCCGTTGAATTTAAAACTGCCCGAATCCGGGTCATCCAGCAGGCCCACGATATTCAGAAGAGTGGATTTCCCACAACCTGACGGGCCCATGATAGCTACAAACTCGCCTTCCTTAACTTCGAGGGAGAGCTTGTTCAGGGCTACAGTTTCAACTTCTTCCGTTCTATAAATTTTTTCGAGGTCTGTGATCTTGATCATTGTAATTGTTTTAAGTGATATTATCGGGTTTAAATTTTTAAGAGGTTATAAAGAGGTAAAAAGTTCAATTCTTCTCCCGGGCTGATTGGAGCCATCTTTTTTTCCAGTGTCTGTTTGACGCACACGGCGTCCTTATCGTTACAGATTTGCTTAAATGAGAAGAAACTTACGCAAGCAATAAGCAGTCCGACATATACCAGTTTCTTTTTCATAAAAAGTTGTTTATTTCTTTAATACCAATTCCTGCATGTCGCCATAGTTCTCATAGCTGGATGTAACCACCTTATCGCCGGGCTTTAAGCCACTGAGCACTTCATAGTAATCGGGATTTTGCCGGCCAAGTTGTATGTCAACTTTGTAAGCCGTTTTTCCGTCGTCGTTGACCCTGAATATCCAGTTGCCGCCTGTTTGTTGATAGAAGCCGCCTTTGGCAACCTGGACCGCCTCGACTTCATCGCTAAATGCAAGTCTTATTTGTAATGTTTGTCCACGGCGAATACCCTGGGGCACATCTCCCACAAATTCCATGTCTACCTGGAATCTTCCATTGGTGATCGTTGTGTAGACTTTTTTAATAACGAGCTTATAATCTTTGTTAGCAAACGTGAATATGCCGTACAAACCCGTAATGATCCTCGAAAGGTAATGTTCATCAATATCGGCTCTCACTTTGAATCCACTTAAAACATCGATTTGGCCGAGACGCTCCCCTTTATTTTTGTTTTGCCCCCTCTCAGCGTCAAGCGACGTGAGCTGACCATCGATCGGAGCTCTTACAATAAGATCTCCGACTTTTTTACGCATTACATTGAGCGCCGTTTGCGAACCCTGGTAAGATTGTTTTGCCTGTGAAACCTGCTGAGCATTAGAAGCAGAATCCTGCGTCAGCAACTGTTCGGTCAGGTTTTTCTTTTGAACGTAATAATTATAATCGTTCTCAGCTTTTTTGTATTCCTGCAAGCCGATCACTTTTTGCGCATACAGATCTTTATCCAGTTTGTAAATACGTTCGGCTTCTTTTAGCTGGCTCTCAACATCGGTCATCTGGTTTAACTTGGAAGTCGTATTCTGTTGCGCCGCATTGCGGGCAATTTGCATCTGGGTTAAAAGGTTGTAAACGGAGGTTTGCTGATTGACAAGACTCAATTCAATATCAGTATTTGAAAGCCTGAGTATGGGCTGATCTTGTTTTACGATCGCCCCATCCTCTACAAATTTTTCTTCAACGCGCCCACCTTCAACCGCATCCAGGTAAATGCTTGTGATTGGAAGCACAACGCCATTCACAGGAATCGTTTCCTGGAAGGGACCTTTTTTGACCTCGCTGATCGTGATTCGCTCCTGGTCAACATTCAATTTGCTCTTTCCTGAAGTATAATAGTAGCTGGCGGCAATCAGTAAGACGAGAGCTGCAATACCTGCTATAGTTAAGATACGTTTCCTGCT
>VBAU01000093.1:9583-11371 GCA_005883855.1 Bacteroidota bacterium | reverse complement strand
GTTCAGAGTCGACTACCGGAGAGAAGTGCGTTTAAAAGAAGCCGGTAAAGCGACCCTGAACTTCTCCAAAGGTTACGTCCATTGGGAGACACCTTTGGGACTAAACAAAACTGCAACAGCCGTAATGAAGGCAACAATATGCCAATCTGAAACAGTGATGATTTCCAGATATTTAAACTCAAACGATCTACGAAGACGTTCGTTTATGATACAATGGCTGTTCGGTTTCGATACAGTCCCCGAACCCTTTTTTTTGTAAAAATTTAGTTGCCATCACTTTGCAATTATGGTATACTTGTGTTTACAGGGAATTGGGTGTTAGGGATTAGGAATTTGTTTGTATTTACCTTCAATTATTGTATGCTCGATTCAAACGACCAAATTCCGAATTACCGATTCCTAATTCCGTAAATGGATATGAACCTGAAGA
This sequence comes from Bacteroidota bacterium, assembly GCA_005883855.1. GTDB lineage: Bacteria > Bacteroidota > Bacteroidia > Chitinophagales > Chitinophagaceae > VBAU01. The sequence continues at coordinate 10,941 of VBAU01000093.1, read as the reverse complement.
ACGCTTCCATATTAGTCATAGATGATGACCAGGATGTGCTGACGGCAGTAAGATTGTTGCTAAAGACCGAGGTAAAAAATGTTGTGACTGAAAAGAACCCACAGAATCTTCGCTGGCTTTTGTCGAAGGATGCTTACGATGTGATTCTGCTTGACATGAATTTCACGAGCTCAATTAATACCGGCAACGAAGGTATATTTTGGCTCAATGAGATAAAGAAACAACGTTCCGACGCTTCCGTGATCATGATCACAGCTTACGGCGCCATTGATCTTGCCGTGCGTTCCCTAAAAGAGGGTGCTACTGATTTTGTCATCAAACCCTGGCATAATGAGAAATTGCTCCTTACAATAAAGGAAGCATTGAAAAAGAAAGAAGCTAAGACGACACTTGTTGAGAACGGAACTGCTGCATCTGTTATTGGCAAAGAATTCATTGGCGACTCTGAGGTGATGCGGGAGATATTTTTAAAAATTGAAAAAATAGCTCCAACGGATGCGAACATTTTGATATTAGGCGAAAATGGGACAGGAAAGGATTTGATCGCAAAGGCCATTCACCAACAATCGATGCGAGCCAGCAAGCCGTTTGTTAAGGTAGATGTGGGTGCATTAACCGAATCCCTGTTTGAGAGCGAACTGTTTGGTCATAAGAAGGGAGCTTTCACCGATGCAAGAGAAGATAGGGTAGGAAGATTTGAAATGGCCAATGGTGGGACTTTATTTTTGGATGAGATCGGGAACATTTCACTGCGGCAGCAAGCGAAGCTGCTGAGTGTTTTGCAAAACCGGCAAATTTCAAGAATTGGAAGTAATGAACTAATACCGATTGACATTCGCCTGATCTGCGCTACCAATGTTTCTTTGGCAGAGCTTGCAAACGAAAACCGGTTTCGCAAGGATCTTATCTATCGGATCAATACAGTGGAGATTATAATGCCGCCGCTTCGCAAGCGCGACAACGATATTGTTTTATTGGCAAAGCATTTCGGAAAAATGTACAGCAATAAATACATGAAACCGGTGGCTGATTTTGATAAGAAAGCCATCGAAAAATTGTTGAGCTATAATTATCCTGGAAATGTTCGCGAACTTCAATACACCATTGAGAGAGCAGTGATCATGGCCGATGGAAATGTGCTGCAGCCAAAAGACCTGATCTTTTCACCTATTGAAATTCCTTCCCCATCGCAAAATGAGCCGGCTGAACTAAAATTAAGTGCTATTGAAAAAAACACAATCCTAAAAGTGATTGAAAAGCACAACGGAAACATCACGAAAGCCGCTAAAGAACTGGGCTTGACCAGGACGGCGCTATATCGACGCCTTAGCAAATATGATCTTTAAGGCACGCTAGAG
>VBAU01000093.1:0-9568 GCA_005883855.1 Bacteroidota bacterium | reverse complement strand
TTTGAATGGCGAATATTGTTGAGGGTGCTATTGCTTTTTATTACACTCTCTACTTCCTCTTTTCTTTTGGTGAAGCAGTGGTATGTTTATCTCTTCATCGCGGTTCCTGTTATCATTTACCAGGTGGTCGATATTTTTCGCCTTCAGCGAAAGGCGCATGCAGAACTGGGTGAATTTGTCGAATCTGTCCACTATCGTGATTTCTCAAGATATTTTGATGTAAAACATGCTCCCACGGATTTACAACCGTTGCGCAAGGGTTTCAATGAGATCAACACAACTTTCAAGGTGATCAGTAAAGAAAAGGAAACTCAGTATCAATACCTGCAAAAAATATTGGAATTGGTTGACACCGGCATTCTTTCATACGAAGAGAAAACCGGGCTCGTGGTTTGGATGAACGAATCCTTAAAAAGGATGATGCAAGTGCCGTATTTAAAAACGATTCATTCTTTGGCCAGGAGGGATGAAGGATTGTATAACGATATAATGGACCTAAAACCGGGAGCCAACAAAATAGCTTCCGCGCATTTTGAAAGAAGCTCCTTGAAGATATTGCTTTCGGCGACAGCTTTTCAGACAGAAGGAAAAATTTACAAGCTAATCGCTTTTCAAAATGTAAATGAGGCGCTGGATGAAACTGAATCTAAAGCATGGCAGAAATTGTTGAGCGTGATGACACATGAGATCATGAATTCAGTCGCACCCATTTCTTCTTTGGCAGAAACTTTAAAACACCGGCTCCAGCAAACAGTTAGTTCTTTTAACGATGATGCGGGCTCCCTTGATGATCTCGAGTTAGGAATTGATACCATAAAGCGAAGAAGCGAAGGACTGCTAAAGTTTGCGGAAACTTATCGCAATCTGAATAAGATCACCACCCTTAATTTGAAAAGAGTTTATGTAAGAGATTTGTTTGGTAACCTGTTACAATTAATGCAGCCAACGCTCGAGCAAAAGAATATTGACCTCGAAACAATTTTGAAGGACACCGAGTTGCAGTTGGAAATTGATACGAACCTTGTTGAACAAGTTCTGATCAATCTTGTCGTGAATGCGATTGAAGCCATAAAGGACAATCCGAATCCAAAAATTGTTTTATCAGCCTATGTAGCGTCTAATCACAAAACCGTTATCAAGATTGCCGATAACGGCAACGGGATGCCTCCTGAACTACTTGATAAAATATTCGTTCCTTTCTTTAGCACAAAAAAGAACGGCAGTGGCATTGGGCTCAGCCTTTGCAAACAAATCATGATGTTGCATCGTGGAAACATCCACGTGCAATCCGTGGAAGGAGAGGGAACTGCGTTCTTCCTCCAGTTTTAAAGTGTGCCAACAACTTAGAGGTTCGCCCACACCTTATAGGTTCAGCAGCACCTTATAGGTTCGCCAATACCTTATGGGTTCACCAAGCGTCCGATAGGCGGCGCCCCGCCCAACTGTTTCATTTTGAATCTGGGTCTTTCAACCCTGAATCAAAAGAAGAATCCGGCTCTCAATGTAACCATACTCGTTTCCTTTGATGCTGCGTAAAAAAGATTTAGAGATACCAGGTTATAAGGAGCATAATAAATTCCTCCTCCATAACCCACATGTAGCGTGGAAGATTGTTCTCCGTCTACCCACACTCTGCCATCATCGAGAAAACCGAAAATGCCCAGCTTGCCTCTTAAGTAATACCCCCTGAGTTTAGCTACACGAAGTCGATGCTCTGTGTTTTGATAGATGCTGTTTTCTCCTGTAAAACGACTCTTCCAAAAACCCCTGAGCGTTTGTTCCATACCAATTGTCGCAGCATGGTAGAAATAATATTTTCCAAAATTTGCTTCTCCACCCGTACGATGAGCAAAGGTGAGTCGGTTGAAGAAGGTATAATAGAAGCCCACTGATCCATGTAATTTCAGCTGATCCGTGGACTGGTCCACATTGTTCAAATAGGAAAATCCAGCAGTTAAGTGAAACCCGCTCGTCGGGTATCTAAGGTCCTTTGCAGTGAAGAAATTCCATTTGCCGTTCACGCCGATAAAGTGTTGAACAGAGAAAATACTGGAATCGATATTAGGTGGAGGTGTAGTGTTGATAAACTTCGTCGGATCTTCCAGCACTTCAACTGCTTCGTATTGTAGACCCAATCGGAAATAGGTCTTATCCCACGTGCGGCTGATTCCGGGACTTACATAGAAATCATTTGCTTTTACTTTGAAGAAGGAACGATTGTGATTGTTTAAGTCCGTTTCATTTCCCAATCCGTAGAACCGGAAGGTATAACGCGGTCCCTTGAAAAACGCATTCAAATCAAAATCGAGTTTTCCAAAGGCTTGTTTGAACAAACCTGCATACTCAAATCCCACGGCCTGGGTAGCCGTTGCATAGTTTACTACAAATTGTTGGGTCCAGCCATAGGGCCGCTTGCCCCAGGTTTGTTTCCTGTAAAGGATGCCAAGTCCTATGCTAAAACCGTCGTCTGCATTGTAGCCCGGAATGATCAAGGGAATATACCAATCGTATTTTACAGAGTTCCTGCGGTAGTGGTAAAGAGTATCCCACCTTTTTTCTTTAAAAGTCTGCCTGGCAATTTTGTCTGTTAGCAGACTGTCATACACTTTTACTTTTTTGCCCGAAATTTTACCCTCTTCAGCTTTGTATTCATTTTTTCCATCTCCCCCGATCACTCGTATAGTAAAGGGATTTCTTTCATTTCCTCTTACGATGAATTGATCTTCTCCGGCCAACCCGTAGATATTAATTTGTTTCGTTTCCGTTTTGTGGAACAACCTGTGATAAAAAGTATCCTGCGATGATCGACGAAAACCGGTTATCGAAACTTCGTTCTTGCCAGTCACATCGATGATGAACGATTCATCTTTCGCCGAGCCATTTATGGTTACTCTTTTTGCTAGTGCAGAATAATACTTCATTCCGAAATGAGAAAGGTTATCTCTTCTTTGCTTTAAACGTTTAACAATGGTTTCGCCGGAAAACTGGTTCGCTTCCGGCGGCATTGCTTTAACACCGTTCTCTAATGCCTGGTCGGACAAACCGGTCTGAATGGCATTGATCGTGCTTGTCCACTGTTCTTTCGGCACTTCATTTAAAAACTGTCGGTCCAGGTTTCGCCCGGAGAAATTTATGCCTTTTACATCCTTAACAGTGGGCGTAAAATTTTTAAGCGGACGAAGACCCCATGGCCTGCATAACACCCATAAGGCAATGCCATCCGTTTTGGTAAAGGCCTCGTCCCTGTCTCTTCCAATGGGAACATACACGTTCTCTTTATCTCCCTCGCGGAGCGCCCACACCCACTGATCTTCATGACGGTCCCAATCGTTGATGACCATATCGAAGAGTCTCACTTTTAAAAAAGCTTGCTGATCCACTTTGTTTTTAGAACTCGCGAATACTTTTTCCAACAGGTCATCTGTATTGACAATGTCGTCTGCATTTCCAAAAGCGTCAGAATGTTCCCACCCCTTACCAGACGGGCGTTCCTCCAACATGCATAACCTATTGGCAAAGACACTTCCGAATTCTCCAAAAGAAGGATCCTCCGCTACGAAATAGATCTGCGGATTAGCATGCATGAGGTGAAGCGCATCTGCTAAACGTGGAATCGCAAGCGGGCTGTATGGGTTAGCTGTCGATACCTGGTCATTTACCAAATCGTTGACGGCAGTACCTTTTAAATAATCAGGAACCAGTACATCAGCACTTTTATCAACAGTTCTCAGAACGTATTCTTTGCCGTCCGAACTTATCAGCCGAAGCGTCTTTGTTTCGTGACCACCACCCGCTTTCAAAGGTTTCAACCCTCCGTATGCGGTAGAAATGTGCAGGACGGGAAATGAAACAGGAGTCACCCACTCTTTCCGGTAGTGATCTCCCCACCACATCCTTTTCCAACCTGATGCGGCGTATTGGGTACCAGCCGATTTTGTCACTCTCCCCGAATCAACCGCTGTAGTTTCAGCTTTTACCGAGGTATCAACAGCGGACTTGTTGTTTTGGCCGTGAGCCGCGAGCAGTTGGACGGTGAACAACAGCGAGACAATAATTCTCATAGCAAATGATTTATTAATTAGGTGAACATGCTATTGTGGCTTCGAGAGGGGACGAGTTTTAATGATGGTTCAGGACTGTTTCAACCCTTGGGACGAGTTTGGTTCAGATGGTTCTAAAAAATGACACAGCTCTTGTGGTGTAATTGGGTACCGGTATCAAAAATAGATTTTTTTTATTCTTTTTGAAAGTTATGCTAAAGTGGGCGAGGAGCCTGGACTCAGCTTGGCTTGAAAGCAAGTTTTGAGCGACTAAGTAATTCAAAGTGTTTATTTTTGCTTCCCTTCGGAGGAGTGCAGGAGTGGTTGAACTGGCACGCCTGGAAAGTGTGTATACCCGTGAGGGTATCAAGGGTTCGAATCCCTTCTCCTCCGCCTTCGCCCACCGTAGCTTTAGCGAAGGCGGGCTCCGCCTCTGCAGGCTACGGCGGACGCAGTCCGCTTCCACTATCGTAATCATTTGCAGTGTCCAGTAAAGTCTATAATACTTTGTAAATCCTCAATAAAAAAGTTCGATAATCCCCATCCGCCAGCAGATCGAAGGGAGCGTACAAACGACCAGTAAATTTTTTAGATTTGCTCTAGTGAGACGAATCAAGCAACAATCAAAGGGAGAAGATATACCCTATTTTTCTGACCTCGTAAGCTTTTATAAACACATAAATGCACGGTCCCCGTTACACAAAGATTTCGACATAAGAGAAATTGATCCGGAAATATTAAAAGGATATGATTATGTTGCTAGACCATTCCGTCATTCCTTTTATTGTATTGCACTTTTCTTGCAAGGAGACATTACACTTAATACAGGCTTTTGGAAAACAAGGCTCAAGAAACCAGCTTTATATTTTAAAACGCCATGCCAGGTAGTATCGTGGGCAAAACCTGAACGTTGGTTAAAGGAATATTTTATCGTGTTTACAGAAAATTTTATGCTCAGCTACAAGGCGCTTGCAGACATTATTTTTGAATTGCCCTTTTTCAAACTTGAAAAGGCGATTCCATTTGAATTAGAGCCTGACGAAATTGAGTTGCTGACTGATTTGTATAACCGGATATTAAAAGAATACAGGTCTGACAACACAGACAAATTCGATCTGATTGCTTCTTATACTCACACCCTATTAATTCATATACGCAGAATGTATAACAAGTATGCGAAAATTGATAAGTCACTTACTGCGCACATTCATCAGCACGATCAATCACTGGTAGAAGAATTCCGGGTGTTGATCAGAAAAAATATTCTTTCCGGTAACAGAGAAAATCGCAACCGCACTGTAAAATATTTTGCGTCTCAATTAGCAACGCATCCAAATCACTTGAATGCTGTTGTAAAAAGACTGAGGAAAAAAACGGCTATTACCTTTATTCATGAGCAATTGGTTCATGAAGCAAAGTCATTACTGAATCAAACAGAGTTGAGCATTAAGGAAATAGCGTTCAGGCTGGGCTTTAATGAGCCTTCGCACTTCAATCATTTCTTCAAAAAACAAATACATACAACCCCTGTTTTGTACCGGAAGGAAAAACAACTTTCATTTTCGCACAATTCACTTTGATTTTTACAATTTATAATTTTAACAGTTGCGGAGTTTTGCCTATGTAAGCCATCTCCTCTTAAGCCTGCTGGATTAATGCGGATTGTTTTTGGTATTTATCAAATCTTAATAAAGAAAACAAACCATGCTACAAGTCGGAACCATAGCTCCTGACTTTACATTACTTGCTACGCCAGACCAAAAATTTAGTTTGTCTGAGATCGAAGGCAAACGAATAATTCTTGCTTTTTATCCAGCAGACTGGAGTGCCGTTTGCTCAGATCAAATGTCATTGTACAACGAAGCACTCCATTATTTCAACCAGGAAAATGCTATCCTCATCGGCATTTCTGTCGATGGCAAATGGGGCCATGTTGCATTTAAGAATGACCGCAAACTGAACTTTCCGTTGCTTTCCGATTTCGAACCGAAAGGAGCTGTCTCAAAATTGTATGAGGCCTATGACGGACAGGCTGGTGAATCCAAAAGAGTATTATACGTTATTGATGAAGATGGAATCATACAATGGAATTATTTATCTCCGGCAGATATTAATCCTGGCGCTGATGGCATCTTAAAAGCCCTGGAAGACTTGAATGCAATGAAAAAATAATAAAGTGCAAAAAAAAATATGAACATAAAATCTCAGGTTTCGGAATACGATCATATTGAAGGGAAGAAAAATGCACCTGTTGAGTTGGTTGAATATGGAGATTACCAGTGCCCTTATTGCGGGGAGGCTTATCCCATTATAAAAAATATTCAGAAGGAGCTGGGCGATAGGTTGAAATTTATTTTTAGGAATTTTCCTCTAAAGAAAATCCACACAGATGCGCTAAAGGCAGCCATAGCGTCAGAAGCGGCAGGCTTACAGGGAAAGTATTGGGAAATGCATGACCTGCTTTTCGAAAACCAAAAAAGGCTGAACCCTCATTCGCTTTTGCTTTACGCAAATGAACTTAATCTAAAAATGGATCAATTTAAAACAGATCTGGGTGACCCAGGGCTTGAAAAAAAAGTTATGGATGATTTTTACAGCGGACTGCGTAGCGGCGTAAACGCAACACCAACTTTTTTTATTAATGGAGAAAAATATAATGATGATTGGCGAAGTAAAAGATTTCTGGAGTTTCTTCAGATAAATGCTGAATTGCAGTAAGAATTACTGACCGGATAAAGGTTCCTGGAAAAAACACTTTGATTTTTGCACGATTCAGTTTGATTTGTACAATTGCAAAAATCATTTGTTGAGGAGCTTTATGATATAACTTAAATGGGTCGAATACCGATTATTAACTAACGAAACTCAAGTAAAATGATCAGAAATATTGTTCTTGTTCATGGCGCCTGGGCCGATGGTTCAGGTTGGGATGGTGTTCATAACATCTTAATTGAAAAAGGATTTAATGTCACTATTGTCCCCAATCCCAATACAAGTTTAGCTGATGATGTAAGAATTACAAAAGCAGTTTTATCCTTACAGGATGGACCAACAGTATTGGTTGGACATTCATACGGAGGAGCGATAATTAGCGAAGCTGGTGTACACCCGAACGTAAAAGCCCTGGTATATGTGGCAGCATTTGTTCTTGATGCAGGCGAATCACTTTTCAAAATGCTGAAAGATGCCCCTCCTGATCCTAATTCTCCAATTCTTCCACCCGCAGATGGATTCATCTGGTTGGACAGAGCTAAATTTCACGCTAATTTCTGTGCGGATGTTCCCACGGCGAAGGCTAAGTTCATGGCCGACTCACAAGTTCCGGTAGGTTTGTCAGCTTTCGATACAGAATTAACGGTTGCGGCATGGAAAACAAAAAAGACCTGGTACATCGTTGCGACGGAAGACAAAATGATCCCTCCCGATGCGGAAAGGGGAATGGCTAAAAGAGTAAATGCCCAGGTGACGGAGATAAAAGCAAGCCATGCGGTATATATAAGCCATGCAGGCGAAGTGGCTAATGTCATTCAGAAAGCTGCTGAAGTAAAGGTTTTGGAAACAGCTTAAAGGCGGACGCTTCGAGTTGTCTTTGACTCTCTTAAAAAGCGATGTTATGACTATTGACCAGTTGAAAGATACTTCAATAGGACATTGGGAAAGTATTAGTATTGAAGTAAGACCGAGTAATTCTAAAAATGCCGATGGTAGTTTGAAACCATTTTATTTGACAAGGGATTTTATTTTTTTACCAGGAGATAAGTTTGAACTTATCGTAACAAACTACGCCGATCCTTTTGGGAAAATGCCGTTGGCAAGAATGTTTATAAAAGGTCACATTCAATGGCTTGGCGAACATGCTATCGCAGCCGGTGCACAAAAAGTAGATTTTGCGGCTGATGAAGAATACACCGTAACACCGCTATTGCAAGGGTTTACTGACATTCTAAACCAATACACAAAAAGATTTGACGAGTGGAAAGTTGGCGAACCACAAAGTATTTTTAAAAAAGCATTTCCCCCGTTTGGACTCGCAGAAGGACAAATCTTTAAGGAATACGATTTAATATTTGTCCTTAATGAAATGATGTTTTGGGGAGCAAGAAATGTTGATGGGCGTGGTTTTGATAAGGAAGAAAACAGGCCAACCAATTTGCAAATACCACTGATAAGAAAAACGCACTAAACACAGTGCCTGTCTAACTAAAGAAAATTTATCTATGCCTGTTGCCAACCGCCATCGACCCATTTCTCAAGTACGCGAAGGTATTCTTCCGCATTTTCCTCCCAGGTATAGTGCTTGCCGTTCTCAATGATATGCATGCTGTTTTTAGGCAGTCGCTCATGCAGGGTATGAGCGTTTTGCACCGTGGCAATTCGGTCATGCTGTCCCCAGATAATCTGTACCGGCGTCGGCAGATTATCGAGTGATCCGTTTAGCAAGGGAATGTCTTGTAAATAGCTCCTTAGAATTTGCACAGCATGCGGGAAAAAATTTTCCCCGTTGTACATATTAAGGTAGTCATCGTGTATGTGTGAAGGCAGATGATAGTTTTGAAGCTCGCTTAACGATCCAGTAATGGCGTCGGAGGCCGAGGTCTGCAAAAAACCTGACAAATCGGAGGCATTGAGCAGGTCATGCAAAATTGTTCCCACCTGGAATGGGTACACGCAAGCGCCGCCGCTTACGATCAGACTTTTTATTTTATCCGGAAAATCCCTCGCACAGAAGAGAGCTATCGGCGTTCCGATATCCGGTCCGACGATATGCGGATTATGGAATTGAAAACTTTCGATCACTTCATGGACGAATCCTGCCATTTTCCGGGTGGTGTATAAATCGCTTCGCCCTTCCGAATGTCCCATGCCCGGCAGATCGACAGCGAGCAAGTTGAATTTTGTTGAAAGTGTTGGCCATAAGGCGGAAAAAGCAAGGATACTCTCGGGCAACGGTGATAGCAACAATACGTTTTCTTGTACACCCGTTGATTGTTGAGCGTATCTGATGTTTAGTCCATCAATTTTCCTGAACTTAAGTTCCATATGATTGCTATAAAAATTTTTCCAGAAAGGAGGTAGCCTGATCGACAAAGATTTCCGGATACTGGTTAAAAGAGCCGTGTGATGAGTCGGGGTAGAAAGTCAGTATTGCATTAGGAATTTGCCGATACAGTTCAAGCGAGGATACGCTATTCATCATCTCGTCGTTACTCCCCTGAATGATCAAAACAGGATGGGGGATCGTGCTAAGGTCTAGTGTTACCTTATCAGTGCCCCAGCGAGTGAGGGCTTTGGTTTGGGCCTGAATAGCGGTCATCGATATCTCTTTGTCCCGATCAGTTTTTCGTGCCATCAATCGAGCCAGTGTAGCCTTGATTTTCTCCCTGCTTTTTTCTGAAGATGTAGCGAAGATATGCAGGTAGCGCTCGGCTGGCTCCATGGCGAATGCCCGGCTTACCAGTTGAGGAAAACTATGTAATGCGAGTGTTCCTTGTGGAGCTGTTCCAACAAGGATAATCTTCCGGAATACG
>VBAU01000092.1:29337-29765 GCA_005883855.1 Bacteroidota bacterium | reverse complement strand
TGAACAGGTGAAAACAGATGCGGGCTCTATTAAAGCGCTCGGCACTATTGTCGTAATCGTGATCATTGCGATCATTCTGAAAAATATTTTTGCATACCTCGCCCTTTATGTATTGAACCCCATCCGCAATTCAATCATCAATGATATGCGGAAAGATATGTTCAACAAGATCTTTCGTTTGCCGCTTGGCTATTTCAATGAGCAACGGAAGGGCGATCTGATGAGCCGGCTAACAAATGATCTGAGCGTGATTGAATACTCCACCATTAGTTTCCTCGAAGTACTTTTCAGGGAACCTGTTATGATCATTATTCTGATCATCTCGATGATCACGTACAGCCCGGAGCTTTCACTTTTCCTGTTAGTCTTTCTTCCGATAATGGGATTTATCATTGGCAGAGTCGGCAGATCCCTGAAAAAAATGTCCA
>VBAU01000092.1:27144-29296 GCA_005883855.1 Bacteroidota bacterium | reverse complement strand
TCAGCGGTATACGTGTGCTGAAGGCGTTTAATGCAGAGGAACTGCAATCGAAGAAATTTGCAGAAGAAAACAGGAAACTTTTTCACATTAAGAACAAGGTGAATCGCAGAAGGGATCTCGGCTCGCCGGTTTCTGAAACCCTCGGAATAATTGCGGTGTGCTGTGTCTTGTGGTATGGAGGAAGACTGGTCCTCGGACATGGCAACAGTTATGGATTGAAACCAGGCGACTTCCTTGCGTTCATCGCCATTTTTACGCAGATCATTACTCCTTTGAAAATGATCTCACAGGCATCGTATAACATTCGCAATGGTGCAGCCAGCATTGACCGTATACAATATTTACTAAAAGAACAAGAAACGATCAAGGACGGGACAAATCCTAAAAACCTCTCTTCATTTAACAGCTGCATTGAATTCAAAAATGTCACTTTCTCTTATGGGGACGCGGTCATCCTGGAGAACATTAGTTTGAAAATTGAAAAAGGAAAAACGATCGCGCTTGTGGGATCGTCGGGTGCGGGGAAGTCAACAATGGCTGACCTGGTGCCACGCTTCCATGATGTGAGCTGTGGTGAATTGTCTATCGATGGAATAAACATCAAGGAATATTCCCTTGAATCGTTGCGCAGTCAAATGAGCATTGTAACGCAGGAACCTATTTTGTTCAACGACTCCATTACTGACAACATTAAACTTGGTAAACACGATGCAACCATAGAGGAAGTGATGGAAGCGGCCAAGGTAGCCAATGCGCATAATTTTATCATGCATAAAGAACACGGATATGAAACCAATATTGGTGACCGTGGAAGCAAGTTGAGCGGTGGAGAAAGACAACGACTTACTATTGCCCGGGCTGTAATAAAGAACCCACCTATACTGATCCTTGATGAAGCTACTTCTTCCTTAGATACCGAAAGTGAAAGACTCGTGCAGGACGCTATCAACAATATGATGCAAAACAGAACGAGCATTGTGATCGCACACCGGTTGTCGACTATTCGCCATGCGAATGAAATTATTGTTTTGCGAAAAGGGAAAATTGTAGAACGCGGCACTCATGATTTCCTGATGCGTCAAGATGGATTTTATAAAAAATTGGTTGAGATGCAGGAGGTCAAGTGAGGATGATAGTTTCTTAGATGATAGATGATAGTTTACGTTGATCATTTGAATCGATCACGACGCACTTTACTAGAGAACAGCAGCCGCAAAGGCAACCGCTAATTTTCGAACACACGCCGTTCGGTAGTCGGCATTTCTTCCTGAGTAAAAAATTCGTTTCTTCAAATATGAGGCTGCGCCTTATTTTTTGATTCTTGAAACGAAGCGATCCAAACAAAATGAAAAAAGCAGTAATCGTTGCATTTGACAACTTCACCGACATCGACATCTTCCTGGCATGGGATCTCCTGAACAGAGTAAAGCATCGGGACAAAGAGTTCCAGGTGAAGATTGTAGGCACCAAGACCTCGCATAGATCGATTCGCGGGCTCGATATCACCACCCATGGATTTATTGAGGAATCTAATGAGGCAGACCTTGTATTCTTTGGTAGCGGTATAGAAACAAGAAGTCTTGTCAACGATAGCGCATACCTGGGCCGCTTCAAACTGAATCCCCAAAAGCAAATCATTTGCTCGATGTGTTCTGGGGCACTTATCATCGCTGCACTTGGGCATTTGAAAGGGCTTTCTGCAACTACTTATCCTACCGCGTTCGACAGGTTAAAAAGCTTTGGAGTTGACGTCCTTGAAGACCATCACCTGGTAACACATGGAAATATCGGCACCGCCGCAGGCTGCATGGCCGCTGTCGATCTAATCGGCTGGGCCATTGAAAAAATGTACGATGAACAAGTAAGACAAGATGTAATTGCTTCCGTGTTACCAATCGGACAAGGCCAGGTCTGTATTTATTGAGAGCGGATGTACACGCCGGCAATTCGTTCTGCGACGGTGAACCAATCCGGTTCTTTAAAAATTTACCGCAGCACTTCTCGTGAAATCACAATCTTCTGGATCTCACTAGTCCCTTCGCCGATGGAGCAAAGTTTCGCATCGCGATAATATTTTTCCACAGGAAAATCTTTGGTGTAGCCGTAGTCACCGAATATTTGGACAGCCTCGTTAGCCACTTTCACGGACTCT
>VBAU01000092.1:18948-27120 GCA_005883855.1 Bacteroidota bacterium | reverse complement strand
CAAGCCTGCAAAGTCAATAAATCTGCCGCCTCAATTTCTGTGGCCATGTCGGCAAGTTTAAATGAAACGCCCTGGAAACTTGATATCGGCTTATCAAATTGGTAACGATCTTTTGAATACTGCACGGCTGCTTCATAAGCGCCCTTGGCAATGCCCAGCGCTAAACAAGCGATCGAAATTCGTCCTCCATCCAACACTTTCAGTGCTTGTCGAAAACCGTCTCCTACCTCTCCCATCCTGTTCCCATCAGGAATGCGACAATTATCAAAGATCATCTCGGCGGTTTCGCTGGCGCGCATTCCAAGTTTGTTTTCTTTCTTTCCCCCGCTAAAACCAGGTGTTCCTTTTTCGACTATGAAGGCAGTTGCATTGCCACTGGTCCTGGGTTCGCCCGTACGGCAAATCAGGACGGCAACATCCCCCGTTTTGCCATGGGTTATCCAATTCTTTGTTCCATTGATCACCCATTCATTTGAATCCCTGGTTGCTGTGCATCGCATATTCCCGGCATCGCTGCCAGTGTTGGGTTCCGTCAATCCCCAGGCCCCTATCCATTCAGCAGTGGCCAACTTTGGCAAATACTTTCTTTTTTGTTCGTCGTTTGCAAAAGTCATGATATGACCGGTACAAAGTGAATTATGCGCTGCAACGCTCAGGCCGATGGACCCGCAAACTTTCGAAATCTCCTCGACAACTGCTTTATACTCGAAGTAGCCCATGCCGGCGCCGCCATATTCCTGGGGCACCAATACTCCCATCATCCCTAGTTTGCCCAATTCTTTAAAAATATGGACGGGGAATTCCTGGTTTTCATCCCAGTCCATTATGTGCGGCTTTATATATTGGTGCGCAAAATCTTTCGCGGCGTGGCCAATTTGCTGTGTTAATTCCGACGGTTGAAAATTCATATCATTGGAGAAATTATGATGCCATCTCGCCTCAAATATCGGTAGAGATGGCATCGCCTTTTGTTCATAATAGCAAGCAATCGAGGTCAACTTTTTTCGCAATCGCTAAAGGCTATGCAAGGTAAAGGAATTTTTCACAAGCGAACGGTACGGCGAAAATATTTTTTTAGAAAGAAATTTTAACTTTGCGGACTATGGCAAAGCCAAAGAAACCAACCCGAAAAGACGAGAAAAAATCGCCTCGGAAAAACAGCTTGAAGGATGTGATAAAGCAATCGGTGCAGCCGCCCCCTGAAGCCATAACACCGCCCGAAAAATCTTCCGGGAAGAAGGATAACAGGAAGAATTAGTTTGCCTGCGCTAATTGCAATATTGAACTTAATTACTTTTCGTCTTAAACGTTTATCACCAACCCGTCATAAGCCAGATGAATATTGTCGGGTAATTCGGCTTCAATAGCCTCGTGAAGACCTAGCTGGTGCGAGATGTGAGTGAAATAGCTTTTCGGTACCCTTAATTCCTGCACCAGGTCAATTGCCTCGCCTAAACTGAAATGCGAAATGTGCGATTGCTTTCTCAAAACATTTACTACAAAAATTTCGCTACCCCTGATCTTTTGTTTTTCTTCTTCATCTATCTTGTTGGCATCCGTAACATAGGTGAATTTTCCGAATCGAAATCCCAACACCGGCATTTTTAGATGCCACACCTGAACAGGAACGATAAAAATATCGCCGATGGAAAAAGGGTCGAGGGTAATTGTATTGAGCTCAATATCCGGGACGCCGGGATATTTTTTATCTGCAAAGGCATAAGCGAACTCCCTTTTCAATGCTTCTTCAGTAAGCGAGTTGGCATAGACATCCATTTTCCTTCTGCTAAAAAAGTTGAACGCTCTTACATCGTCTAAGCCGGCAATATGATCCTTATGCGGATGAGTAAACAAAATCGCATCGACCTTCTTTACTTTTTCCCTGAGCATTTGGTACCGAAAATCCGGCGTCGTGTCTACGACTATGGTCGTTTTTTCAGACTGCACCATGATGCTTGGGCGTAGACGCTTATCTTTTACGTCCAGCGAGGTGCAGACTTCACAGTCACAAGCGATCATGGGTACACCACTGCTCGTGCCCGTGCCAAGAAAAGTTATCTTCAAAGAAGGATAAGTCACGAATAAAAATACGAAATATGAAATCCGAAACCGAAATAGAAGCCAACCCGATAAATGCAGTTACAAATCGTTTGATTTGCTCTCTAATTTGGAAGTTACATTGGTATACCATTTCCCCGATTCTTCGGAAAGCGCAAGGGGTTGGATATCGAGCTGGGGAATGAGATCGATAAGAGTGTTTATACGACCTTCTGTTTGCAGGAATTTGTTTAACACAACCACTTTCTTATGCTCGAGTATGCAATATCCACTTTGAAACGTTCCACGCTCATAGCGAATCACATAGCCAGCCTCCTCTACAATTTTTTCCAATTTGTCTAATGTGGATTGTGTGTATTTCATGTTTGTGAATGGGTGAGCCCGACACAAATCGGGGGTCAATGTTGAATATCTTAAAACAAATTTAGATTTTCCATCAAAAGCGATTGGCTTTCTTATTAGTTTCTTTTCCACACTTACAACGAGAACTCACGACTGCCGACTCACCAATCACGCTCACTTGCTCTGCATCTTTATAACCGGTACAATCATTTCTTCCAGACTCACTCCACCGTGCTGGAAGGTATTCCTGTAGTAATTCGCGTAGTAATTATAATTGTTGGGATAACAGAGATAACCATCTTCTCTTGCGAAAATGAATGACGAATTTACTGTTGGCACAGGCAGCCCTGCTTGGCGGGGATCGCGAAAAGCAAGCACTTCCTTTGGTTCATAAGCGAGATTCCGTCCATGTTTGTACCGAAGATTAGTTGTGGTTTGTTTGTCCCCAACTACTTTATAAGGAGTTTTCACCCGTATGCTGCCATGATCAGTTGCCAAAACGATCTTGATATTTTTATCAGCTACTTTTTTCAGCGCCTGGTGCAAAGGCGAATGTTCAAACCATGAGGAGGTGATACTCCGGTAGCTCATCTCATCTCCTGCCAATTCCTTCAGAACTTCCATTTCAGTGCGTGCATGGCTCAACATGTCGACAAAATTGTACACGATTACGTTAATGTCATTATTCAACAGGTTATGAATATTGTTTACCAGGTCGAGCCCCGCTTGATTATTTACGACCTTTGTGTAAGAATAACGAAGATTGTCTTTACCTAGCTTCTTTAATTGTCCCTTAAAAAACTCTTCTTCATGCAAATTCTTTCCTCCCTGCTCGTCGTCATTTTTCCATTCGGACGGAAATCGCTTGTCAATTTCGACCGGAAGCATGCCCGCAAAAATGGCATTCCTGGCATATTGAGTTGCAGTTGGAAGAATGCTATAGAAAGTGTCTTCTTCGAGGATCCGGAAACTTTCGGCAAAAATGGGTTGTATCGTTTTCCATTGGTCAAAGCGAAGATTGTCGATCAACACAAAAAATAACGGCGTTCCCTTTTCTACGTGTGGTAATACTTTGAATTGAAACAAGGTGTGGCTCATTACAGGTCCAGTGCCGCTCCTGGGATTGACCCACGAAGCATAGTTCCTTGAAATAAATTTGAAGAACTCGGTATTCGCCTCGCTCTTTTGCTGCTGAAGTACCTCCTGCATTTCCGGCGAATCACTTTTTTGCATCTCCAGTTCCCAATAGATAAGCTTTTTGTAAATGTCCATCCACTCGTTGTAGTCGGGGTTACTGTTCAGCGCCATGAACAGGTTTCGGAACTGTTGCTGATATGCAGTAGTAGTTTTTTCCGCTACTAGTCTTCGGTTGTCAATAATTTTCTTCAGGCTCAACCACACCTGGTTGGGGTTAACGGGTTTAATAAGGTAATCGCTGATCTGGCTGCCAATGGCCTCGTCCATCAGGTTTTCCGTTTCATTTTTCGTGATCAGCACTACTGGCAGCGAGCCGTTCACCTCTTTGATCTTTGCAAGCGTTTCCAGGCCGGTAATGCCGGGCATGGTTTCATCGATCAGCACAACATCCACCGGGTTCTCCTTAACAAAATCGATCGCATCAAAACCATTGGTAAATGTCTGAACCTCGTAACCCTTACCTTCTAAAAATAATTTTTGCGATTGTAAACTTTCAATCTCGTCGTCTACCCAAAGAATTTTCGGAGCTGCCATGTCTATTCCAGATTTACGATTTTAGATCTTCGATTCAGAATTTCAAGAATAAATTTATTTATTACCCCGGCTTTCACAATTCTATTTAACGCCTGTTGTGTCACTCACTTCAGCGTTCAGAATTCTACTTAAAAAAATACGTCAGGATGTTTTGCCAGCGCAATCCGCTTAATCCGCGTAATCCGCGATCAAATTTAGATTATTAAACCCAGCTATTGTAGTTTTGACGACTGTCTTCAAAAGGGCTTTAACAAAAACACAACAGCAATGTCGTTCGTGCGCAAAATCATCAACGATCCTGTGTATGGTTTTATCACGATCGATCATCCGCTCATACTCAGCATCATTGCGCACCCTTATTACCAGCGTCTTCGCCGGATTCACCAGATGGCTTTTGCTCACCTCGTCTATCCAGGCGCGGTGCATTCGCGGTTACACCATTCACTTGGAACGTACCATTTAATGAGCGCCGCACTTGGCGAACTAAAAAATAAGGGAACAACTATTACACCAGAAGAAGAACTCGGAGCAAAAATTGCGATTCTTCTTCATGACATTGGTCATGGGCCTTATTCACACGCCCTGGAAAATGAACTCATCAACGACGCCAGGCATGAAGATATTTCATTGCTCATCATGCAAACGATGAACGATGAATACGAAGGTCAACTGCAAACGGCCATCGATATTTTCAGGGATGAATATCCCAAGCATTTTTTTCACCAGCTTGTTTCCGGGCAACTTGACGTGGATAGAATGGACTATTTATCGAGAGATAGTTTTTTTACCGGCGTGGCCGAAGGTGTGATCAGCTACGACCGCATCTTGAAAATGCTTGTCGTAAAAAATGATGAGCTGATGATTGAAGAAAAGGGAATTTATTCAATAGAGAAATTCCTGGTCGCTCGCAGGTTAATGTATTGGCAGGTTTATTTGCACAAAGCAGTAATGAGTGCCGAAATGCTGTTGGTAAAGATCATTCGTCGGGCGAAAGAACTGTTGAGAGCCGGCGTGTCAACCCTCGCGGCAACCGACGCCTTGAATTTTTTCTTAAATAATTCCGATGGCGTCCGATCCATCAGGGAACACCTGGACATGTTCTGTAATTTGGATGACTATGATGTAATGTGTACCATCAAAAATTGGAGCAACCACCCCGATAAAATTCTATCGACACTTTGCCGTTGCCTGGTTGACAGAAAATTATTTAAAATAAGATTGCAGGCTGAGCCTTTTGACGAAAGAATTATCAACGAAAAAAAGTGTGAAGTGAGTCAACGGTTAGCGATCAGCGATGAGGACACGGGTTATTTTATTTTCACGGGTGAAGCAATCAATACCACTTATGATCTTAGTGATGAAAGAATAGACATTTTGTTCAAAGACGGAAGCATTCGAGATATTTCTCAAATCGATAATGCGCTTATTCATCAGCAATTGGCTGGCCCTGTCAAAAAATATTACATTTGTTACCTAAAATAGCTGTGAGCCATTAGCTACGAGCTGCGAGCGACACGCAGCCGAAAAGCTCACGGCTAAAAGCTCGTAGCTTAAAGCTTACTAATGAATTTCTCCGCTTCCCAAATAGCATTGATTGTAAGTGGCCGAATTGAAGGCGACGCAAATATCCAGGTGTCATCATTTGGAAAAATTGAGGAAGCAACAGCCGGGCAGCTCACCTTTCTTGCGAATCCTAAGTACGAGGAATATTTGTATAACACACAAGCTTCGTTGGTCATCGTCAGCGACGCTTTGAGCCTAAGGCAACCCGTAAAAACAACTCTCATTCGTGTCCCCGATGCTTACTCAGCATTTGCTGCCCTCTTGTCAAAATACCAGGAGATGGTGGCGCAGCAAATAAAGGGCATCCAGCAACCTTGCTACATATCAAAAACAGCGAGCTACGGAGAAAACGTTTTCATCGGTGCCTTCGCTTATTTAGGCGAAAATGTGAAACTGGGTGACAACACAAAAATTTTTCCGAACGTTTTTGCTGGAGATAATGTACAAATCGGTAATGACTCTATCATTCACCCGGGTGTTAAGATCTACAAAGACTGTAAAATTGGAGATCGTGTGATCATTCACGCAGGTACCGTGATTGGAAGCGATGGTTTTGGATTTGCACCACAAGCCGATGGAAGTTTTAAGAAAGTTCCGCAGATGGGGAATGTGATCATTGAAGATGATGTTGAGATAGGGGCCAACACAACTATTGACAAGGCAACGATTGGTTCGACCGTCATAAGAGCCGGCGCTAAACTCGATAATCTAATTCAAATTGCACACAACGTTGAAGTCGGTAACAGTGCAGTGATTGCTGCGCAGGCCGGCGTGAGCGGTAGCACAAAGATCGGCAAGGGCGTCATGATCGGCGGACAAGCAGGACTTGCCGGCCATTTACAAATTGGTGATGGCGCTAAAATAAATGGGCAAAGCGGCGTAAGCAAATCCATGGAGCCTGGAAAAGCAGTTACCGGTACACCAGCTTATGACTATACCGCAGCACTCCGCAGCCAGGCGGTCAGTCGCAATCTGCCTGAATTGGAAAGAAGAGTGAAAGAATTAGAAACGTTAGTAAGGCAGTTGATGGGAGAGAACGTTTAGCTGCAATAAATCCTTCCTAAATCATTCACCAATCAAAAGGCAGCGCGATGAGTCGACAAGCGATGACTATTGTTTTAAACAGAGTTCTCCTATCTTTGTTTGCATGATAACGGAAACGAAAAAGAACGCTTATATTACAGAAAACATGGCTACGGGCTTTAACCCTGACAAACAGCATACTCTACAATCCGAAGTTCAAATTTCGGGGACTGGTATTCACACCGGCGTGCTGGTAGACATGATACTAAAACCAGCCGTTCCCAATTTCGGAATTCAATTTCAACGCGTAGACCTTCCGGGTGAGCCCGTTATCAAAGCTGATTGTGACCTTGTAACGGATACCAGCCGCGGCACAACCCTTGAAAGTAACGGGATGAAGATAAACACGGTCGAGCATGTATTGGCAGCTCTTGTGGGTATGGGCATTGACAATGTGCTGATCTCATCATTATGGACGGAAGTTCCGAACCATTTGTGGAGATCATTGAAAAGGCCGGGGTTGAAGAGCAGGACGCCGAAAAATTTTGGTACACTCTTGATCAGAACATATCATATAAAGATGAAAGAAAAAATGTGGAGCTGATAGCGATGCCGGCGGATGAATACTCCGTGACCACGCTAATCGATTTTAACTCTCCCGTACTGGGAACGCAGCACGCGGGACTAAAGCATATTCATGAATTCAAAAACGAAATTGCTCCGTGCCGCACATTTTGTTTTTTGCACGAATTGGAAATGCTTTTGGACAATAACCTCATAAAAGGCGGTGATGTTAACAATGCCATTGTTGTGGTTGACAAACCCGTTGATAGCAAGGAAATGGCAAGGCTGGCAAAAGTTTTTGGAAAAGAAAAAATAGAAGTGAAGAGCGAAGGTTATTTAAACAACATTGAATTGCGATTCCCTAATGAGGCTGCGCGTCATAAGCTGCTCGATGTAGTTGGTGACCTTGCGCTTGTTGGCTACCCTGTTAAAGCAAGAATCATCGCAAACCGACCGGGACACAACGGCAATGTGGAGTTTGCGAAGAAGATCAAACAATACATCAAAAAGAACAGGAACGCCGTTTCGGTTCCTTGTTATGACCCGGCTAAACCGCCGATATATGATTTGCAATATATCGAAAGCAAGTTGCCACATCGTTACCCGTTCTTGCTCGTAGATAAGATCATTGAAGTGAGCGATAAGCATATTGTCGGAGTAAAAAATGTCACATTCAATGAATGGTTTTTCCAGGGGCACTTTCCGGGTAATCCGGTGATGCCAGGTGTACTTCAAGTAGAGGCACTGGCACAAACGGGAGGGATATTCGCGATCGACATCGCTGGAGAAGGTCAATACGATACCTATTTTTTGAAAATAGATAATTGCAAGTTCAAGAACATAATCAGACCTGGAGATACATTGCTACTGAAGATGGAACTACTCTCGCCG
>VBAU01000092.1:7759-18925 GCA_005883855.1 Bacteroidota bacterium | reverse complement strand
AGGCAACGTTTACTCAGGAGGAAAGATTTGTACGGAAGCGGTAATGGTTGCCCAAATTGTAAAAAAATGAGGCTCTGAATCGCTTAAAAGAACAAAAAAAATAGTTGGTTGAAACAAATTGTTTCAACCTTTTTTTTGTTGAGGAACGAGGGAAAAAATAATCAAAAAACCTTGATAAATCTTAGCTAAAAAAGGAGCTTAACCCCCTTATATTTTGTACATTTGCAGGTCATGTTTTTTTGATCAAAGCGAGAGGATTTTCCCCCCTTTATGAATGTAGAAATAAACGCAGAAAAAGTACAAGCCGGCAATGGCTATGGTGCAGAAAGTATCCAGGTTTTAGAGGGTTTAGAAGCAGTCCGCAGGCGCCCCGCAATGTTTATCGGTGATATTAGTGAGAAAGGTTTACATCACCTGGTTTATGAGGTCGTAGATAACTCTATTGATGAGGCTTTAGCGGGATATTGTAAAAATATTATTGTCAACATCCACGAGGATAACTCGATCTCTGTTCAGGATGATGGTCGTGGAATCCCGACGGGCATGATGGCGAAGGAAAAGCGCAGTGCTCTTGAAGTAGTGATGACCGTGCTGCACGCTGGCGGTAAGTTTGACAAGGACTCGTATAAGGTGTCAGGGGGCTTGCATGGCGTAGGCGTGAGTTGTGTGAATGCGCTCAGTAAGAAGCTTCATGTGTTGGTTTATCGCGAAGGGAAAGTTTTTGAGCAGGAATACAAGATTGGCGTCCCGCAGTACCAGGTTCGTGCGATCGGCGAAAGCGAAATGACGGGAACTACTATCCACTTCTGGCCCGACGATGGGATTTTCACTGCTACCGTTTTTAAAAAAGACATCCTGGAAGGCCGTCTTAGAGAGCTCTCATTTTTGAATAAGGGCGTTCGTATCACATTAAATGATCTCAGGGAGAAAGAAGACGAAAACATTGCATACTCAAAATCATTTTACAGTGAGGGTGGCATAGTTGAGTTTGTAGAAATGCTCGACACGAACGCGGGTCGAAACCCGCTCATTCCGAAAATCATATTTGTTGAGGGTAAGGACGAGCTGACCAACGTGGCTGTAGAAGTAGCCTTGGTGTATAACGACGGTTACAGCGAACACATTTATTCATACGTTAACAATATTAATACAATTGAAGGCGGCACACATGTTTCAGGTTTTCGCCGCGCATTGACAAGGGTTTTCAAGAGTTATGGCGATAGGGAAGGCATGTTTGACAAGGCTAAGGTTGAAATTGAAGGTGATGATTTTCGCGAAGGCCTAAGCGCCATAATTTCGGTAAAGGTTCCCGAGCCTCAGTTTGAAGGTCAAACCAAAACAAAGCTTGGCAACAGCGAGGTAATGGGAGTTGTCGACTCGACAGTTTCAAAAGTATTAGAGGCCTACCTTGAAGAAAATCCAAGAGACGCCAAGAATATCATTAATAAAGTAATTCTCGCCGCACAGGCTCGGGCCGCTGCAAGAAAGGCCAGGGAACTTGTGCAACGTAAATCTGTGTTAAGTGGTGGCGGTCTGCCGGGAAAGTTAGCAGATTGTTCTGTTAGTTGAAGGTGATAGTGCCGGTGGCACAGCAAAACAGGGCCGGGACAGAAGCTTCCAAGCTATCCTTCCATTGCGGGGAAAAATATTGAATGTGGAAAAGGCAATGGAGCACAAAATCTATGAAAACGAAGAGATCAGGAACATGTACGCAGCGTTGGGTGTTACCGTTGGAACACCGGAAGACCCCAAAGCTTTAAACTTGAATAAGCTTCGTTATCATAAGCTCATTATAATGACCGATGCCGATGTGGACGGAAGCCATATTGCCACATTGATACTTACATTCATTTATCGATACATGAATGAATTAGTAGAGCAGGGATATGTATACATTGCCCAACCCCCTCTCTATCTCGTAAAAAAAGGCAAGGAGCAAGCTTACGCATGGAACGAAGAACAAAGAAAAATGCTGATTGAAAGAATTGGCGGTGGCAAGGATGATTCGGTAGGCGTTCAGCGCTACAAAGGTTTAGGCGAAATGAACGCTGACCAACTTTGGGAAACAACAATGAACCCGGCAACGAGAACCTTAAAACAGGTCACAATCGAGAGCGCCGCTGAAGCGGACCGCGTCTTTAGTATGCTCATGGGAGACGAAGTAGCGCCTCGCCGGGATTTTATTGAGAGCCATGCCAAATATGCAAAGCTTGACGTCTAGTTTGACCCGCGAGTAAGCAATTTCCATACTCATTATTAAAAATATATATTTTTAAATGCCTTTGCTCAAAAGTCTTACGGCTTTCGACTTTTCTATGGTAAAAATTTCTGGTCCTCAAAACCTGCAAAAGCTGTAATTTCAGGTATTATCCCAGAGGATTCCTTTGGAACTAACCGAAAAAATCTTTTACCATGGCAGATGTTCAATTAACAGCGTACAATGTAAAAACCAAAGAAAAAGGCGTTCCTATCCAGGATGCGGTGATCACCAAAACAGCCAAAGGCGCCTATATGGTACAGGGTCACGACGGCAAGGGAAATAAACTTACGACCCTGGTAAACGAAGAAAAAGCAATGGCCGCGATAAAGGCTGGCATTGCGAAACAAAGTTGGTAGAAAACATGCGCGAGAGGTTTCGAGGTGTCGGGAGACACCTTTTATTTTTTTACAAGTTTGAAAACCTCCCTTGCGTTTCCATCTACTGATAGCAAATACACTCCGCCCGCAAACCCCGGATTCTGCAAATCGACAATCACTTTTTGAACGAAGCCTGTTGCAATAGTTTGTTGTTGCTTCACAAGTTGACCCGCCATGTTGTAAATCCTGAGGTTTAATATCTCGCCTTCATTTTGCTGATAAAGAAAGTTGAAGATCCCGCTGGAAGGATTAGGGTATACCTGGATCTCAAACTCACCGCTAAACACTACAGGTTTAATAACTGAGTAACTAAAGCTTCCATCTCGATAGATGAATTTAAGACGGTAATACCTGACCCCGCTTTTGTCTGGCTCTGCATCCGTATAATTGTACGACTGCGGTTGAGGAACATTTTGTCTGCCGGGCACTTCACCGATTTTGATAAAATTATTTAGTTGGTAATTGCCATTTCCCCTGGCAACTTCGATTTCAAATCGACTCACGTTCCCTTCAGTAAGGGTCATCCAATCCACAAGTACGTCGTTGTTCAGCTGTCTCGTTGCTTTAAACAAACCTAATTGCAACGGTGGAGCTTCAGGTCTGTTAAACGCTTCCTTTTTTAACCAGAACTCAGAAAAGCTTCTCACATCGTATTCCGCATAGTATCCTTTATCGAAGGGTACTTTCACGGCATTGTAATATCGAATGAATGCCCAAGCTCCCTCTGAATCGTCACTTATTGTCCCATTCTCAAGCGAGTCAATTCCGTCATTATATTTTGCAACGCCTAACTCATAAGCACTCGAAGGTTTTGAGCAAGTACCGCATCCCGTTGCGTTTATCAATTGTTCAGTTTCCGAATCAAGAAAATAAAAGCGAACGATAGCCGAGTCGGATAAATTATTATTGGCAGGTTTAATGGTAATGTTCCTGTCATGGTAGTATTGGTTTGAATCCACTCTGACTGCGCCCGCATTGATGTACGCTTGCACATCGGTGCTGCCAAGATTCTGGCCGTTTGGCTGAATGGATGCAACCAGCTTACCACCAGAAGTAAAGTCAATCCAAGAACTGCCGCCGGAAATATTCTGACCGATGGGTGAACTCATCGGGCCTCCGGCATAAATGCCCATCGTGTTGTCGTAAATATGAATGTCATCAACGGCGATACCTTCTCTGTTCACACCGGGATCCGAATTCATTACAAACCGCAAGCGCAACCTCGAAATTCCCGTGGGCAAAGGTGTGGTAGCTACATGCCAGCGCGTGTAATTTTCCACACTCCATAATTGATTGCCCGAGTAATTTTTATTGTACCAGTTTGTGCCAATGCCATTAGAACCTAATTTGCTCCAGGTAAGTCCATCTACAGAATATTCAATCCAGGCGCCATCACAGAGAGTACTGCCGCAATCTTCGAGATCAAGCGCTACACTAAAGCTTAGTGTTGGATTTGTTATGCCGCTGATGTCAAAGCAGGGAGAATATAGGTAAGAAAGTTCGAGGTCATTATAATTGCCCGTAAGCCTTGTTTTCCACGCTTTACTTCCGCTCGCAGCTGAATTTATTTTATTGGACATGGGCGTACCATATTGCCAGGAATTCCTGACACCCTCTGAATACCAGGAGCCGTTCCCGGTTTCAAAATTCTCCAGGTATGGAAAGGAAGAAATAACAGGAGAATTTACAATCGTAACGGTTGCTGTATCATTTTGCCGATAGGAGTCGGTCGGATAGTCAACCCAAACCTGGATTGTATGAGATCCAAATGCCGACAGGTTAGCCGTTGAAGAGAAAACATAAGGAATAGTTGCGTTGCCTCCAATAGACGCGATCGTTTCTGAAATCACAGCCCCTCCATCTATTCTCATCTTAACCGGTATCGCCGAAATTGTTGTATTGACACTGTTGCGAACAGTAACTTTTACAGGAGTCGTCGAATTCAATCCACAACTACTCACTATCGGAGTATCGATACTGATCATCTGTATATCATCAATCACCTTATACAAGTGAACATCATCAAAGGTGTACCCGGCCGCATTCTGTTGGTCGGCTGCTGGCAGATAACCGAACTGTCCCCACCGAATTTGACAGGATGCACCAAGGTTCTGCCCTGCGCTCACCAACAAATCGGACAATTCGATGCTCGATGTTTTCTTGTAAAGGCCCGGATCATTTTGGTTCGCAAACAGGTCATACACCGACACCCATGGTAAAGTTTCATTCCCCCTGATCCAAACCTTATTCGCCGCATTAGATACCTGGCTATGATTGTTGTAAAAGAAGTCTAAGCGAATATCGTCGCTGTTGGCGTTATAATTCGAGAGGTTAAAAGTTCCAAGCAAATAATTAGTACAGGAAGATGGATAAATATATCTATCCACATCCAGCGTAATGGCACGATTACCAGAATGTGCAATTCCAGAATTAACGAAACTACGTAAACGGCCATAGAGTGAAGTGGTGCTAAAATCAAATCGGTCAAGATTGGTCAATCCAATTTGCGCTGATTTAATTTCCTGCGGCGGTGCGCCGTCGAAATTCTCATTAAATGAAGAGGTAAGATCGATTGGTTGATTAGCGAGTTGCTTGACAACAGTGGTCAAAGTATCGTTTGCTCTTGCGGAGTCCGAAGGATTATCGACAATAGCTCGTATGGTGTAAGTTCCGATCGAAGAAAAATCGTAAGTGGTACTGAATGCGTGCGTATAACTGGATCCGGCATTTACTGGCGTGGAAACGTTTTCACTGATCCACGGTCCGCCGTTCACTGAATATTTCACATCGAAATTGCCAATTGCCACATCATCCAAATTCTTTACGCGAACCTTTATGTGCACGGAATTTCCAAGCTCAGAATTTGTAAACTTGCGGCCCGAAATAGGCGCCACGATTGAATCAAGTTTTAAATCATTATCAGAAATACTTCCCGCACAACTACCTGAATTGGGCTGTCGGGATATAGCCAGGGATCTCCTTCCCGCGCCGCCATTCAATCTTGCTCGCACTGCAACCCAGTAAACGGAATCTTTTGATAAGCCATTAAAACTGTAAGTGGTGTCGGTGACAATTGCCACAGATTGCATATCGTCGCCACGCAGCATAAATATCTCGTAATCGGTAGCAGCAGGGATAGACTGCCAGTTGATGTTAATGTATCCTTCACATTGAGTGCTGGCCAGCGTAACTGTGGGCCAACCTAAGATAGTAAACACACTGCTGGTGCTCACGGCTCCCGTCACATTGTTTACAAGCTGTATCCTGGCTCTATCAGTAGAAATGTTCGGTACAATCCATTTTTTTTGCCTAAGATTTCCAGCAATAGCATTATCAATCGTTACCCAGGTTGCCCCGTCATCTGTTGAATACTTTAAAGTGAACGCAGCAGCGCTGCCATGGGAGTCCCATTGTATCAATGCAGAATCTGTCGTAGAAAAACTTTCGCTACCGATCGGAAAAGTTAATTGTGTGCTGTCCGGAAGAAGATCATATGCGACAAAATATTCCTGTGGGGAATTTTGAGTCACTGCATTTCCTTTGATGTTTGCGGTGTAGGTTCCAGGTTGTGGATTGTTAATGATGACCTGTTCAATATTATTGATGTGGTCGGGTCCTTCGGTTGAAGTTGATGTGATATTAGAGGGGATAGTGTCGAGAATTTTTGGAAAGACGGTTGTGGACGATGGCGTTTGCACAGTAAGATCAAGATCGTTAACAAGAGTTTGGCTCGACAATAATGAAGCCGGAGGATCATGCCAGTAAAGCATCACTTTCAACTGCGCAGTGTTTGCCGGAACTGTTATCGTATGGTTGTTGCCACTTCCATTCCCAATGTTGGATATGAAGTACCGATTATTTTCTATCGTGAGTGCAGCCCGTTGAAGGTCCAGCCAGCCAAAGCCATTGGAAAAATCAGGGCCGGCGTTGCCTATATCACGACTGCTGTTGCAAGCAATCGCCTTGATCAAACCGCTCTTCGGATTGCTTCCTCCATTTCGCTGCCTGTACAATTGGTATAGCAATGTCAATCCGCCTGTCGCACCAGGAGCTGCCATGCTTGTACCGCTATTGTACCAATAAGAGCCAAACCCGGCCGACATTACACGCTGACCCATTGTAGAGATTTCTGGCTTTACTCTTCCATCTACGGTGGGACCACGACTGGAAAAGCTCGCATTCACTCCCGCCGAATCTGTTGCGCCAACTGTCAATACATTCTTCGCTACCTGGTAACTACCTAAAACCGTTTTGAATCCGGTAGGATACGGGGGGCAATTGTCAAGTCCGCTGTTGCCCGAAGCAAAGACATGTTGCAGGTACGGAAAATCAAATGCCTGTTGATCTAAAACGGCAGAGTACAGATCATAAAGACCGTTGTAAGAGCAATCGCCCGCAATCGCGCCGTAAGAATTATTTGTCAAGACCATTCCGTAGTCCTGGACATAACTAGCAGCGTTTAGCCAAATACCGGCGAAATATTGAGTGATGATCGTGGCTTTAGGAGCATAGCCTTTATACAATTCGTTCATAATTCCGGCACCTGCTGCGATGCCGGCGACGTGCTTGCCATGTTCCGCGGAGGGCGAAGCATAAGTTCTACCAATAAGTCGATTGGTAAAATCTACGTGGAATTGCGGATCGGCGTTATCACCAATTCCAATTACAACACCTTCTCCTTTCAAATTCCGGCCACCAAAAGAAGTTGGTGCATTCAAAACATTAGCTCGCCCATTGGAACGATCAACATTATTCAGTGGCTGATCTTCGTGTGGTGCTGGCTGCACATATTCAACAAAAGGGAGCGAAGCAAGTTCATTCAATCTTTGTAATGGGATCCGCAAAGCAATGACATGATAGTTTTCTAAAACAGTGGACGTAACATCAAAGTTTCTTTGTCGTAGTTCATTTATCACAGACTGTGCGGAGACGATTTTTAAAAAGCTAATCCATACATCAAGAGTGCCCGGAATTTTGATTGACCATGAAGGAACGATACCTTTCGCAAGGAGCGACGGCATTTTTTGTTCAGGAGTCAACTCAATAATAGCTCTTGCCTTCACTTGCTCCAATGCATATGAATTGACCGCTCCATTTATGCTGGCAGTGTACGCATTGTTAGGGATATAATTTATCAGTGTGATCCCTGACTTGAGCAAGCGCTGCCTCTCATCAGCGGTAGGTATGTGTTCAAATTGGATGATAGCAAAAGATTGCCCATTTACCCGGAAAGCCTTGCGATTAATTTGCTGTGCGGTGCTTGAATCAATATTTTTTTGAGGAATGAATGAGCCGTTTCTTAGAAATAAACGATAGGCTGAATCTTGTTGGGATAAAGCAGGCAATGAAAATAGCAGAGCAGTAGCAATCAAAGGAAGCGGATAGGCTTTCATAGCTTGTAGTCTACCGATAAAAATACCATAAAAAGCTGGCAAATGCTAAACGGGGGGATAAGGGGAATATTGTGTCACCTGCTTTCAGAATTCTATTAGATTTCTCGTCTCGACACTTGTGCGTTCTTATCGCTATGCTGCAATGCCACCTGTACTGCCGTCGTTGGTCCGCCACGTGTTAACGTTCACCAATGACCAGATGTAAAGCGCCAACAACACCGGCGTTACGGCAAACATCAAGCGTTCGCATGAACTGCCTCATGCACATATGCACTCATTCTCTTGAGAAAAGAGTGCATGTCTTTCATCGTTCTTACATCATCCACAATGAGCAGAAACAATTTTCCGACCTGCTTAAGTCTTGCTTTATTCGTTTGTGTTTGAATAAAAGAAAGAATGCGCTTGAAAGTCTCCGATTCGAAATAAGGCGAGTACGGTTTGTTGATGAAGTAACATTTCAATGAATCATTCTTCAGCAGCATTCGCTCGAAACCTAATTCCACTCCTAACTTTCTGCAACGCACCGTAACAAAGAGATCCTCCACCTGGTGAGGAATAGGGCCAAATCTATCTACCAACTCAACCCGCATTTGCTGCAGTTCATCTTCTGTTTCGGAATTGTCCAGTCTTGTATACAACGATAGACGTTCGGTTATGCTTTCAACATATTCATCCGGAATCAATATCTCAAGATCGGTGTCGATGGTGCAATCCTGGACAAAATCATCTTGCTTTGAAATTTCCTCCTTGAATAATTCTTTGAACTCTGTTCGTTTTAACTCCTTGATAGCTTCGTTCAAAATCTTTTGATACATTTCAAAACCAATGTCCGCCATAAATCCGCTCTGTTCTCCTCCTAACAAGTTCCCTGCTCCACGAATATCAAGGTCTCTCATGGCAATTTGGAAACCACTCCCCAAATCGCTGTGCTGTTCCAGGGTTTGCAGTCTTTTCCTTGAATCGGCAGGCAACGTGCTCATCGGCGGCGCCAGCAAATAACAAAAAGCTTTCTTATTGCTACGTCCTACGCGTCCGCGCAACTGGTGAAGGTCGCTCAAACCAAATTGATGAGCATTATTTACAACGATCGTGTTTACGTTGGCGATGTCTACTCCGCTCTCAACAATATTGGTGCAAACAAGCACATCGTATTTGCGGTCAATGAAATCAAGAATTCTCTTTTCGAGGTCGTGGCCCTCCATCTGGCCATGTGCATAGCCTATGCTGAGATCGGGACAAAGTCCCTGGATCATATTTACAATTTCAGGCAAACTACTGATTCGATTGTACACGAAAAAAACCTGCCCGCCTCTTTCAGCCTCGAAATAGATCGCGTCGCGAATGATGTCTTCATTGTATACCTGCACTTCGGTTTCTATCGGTTGCCTGTTAGGTGGTGGAGTGTTGATGATGCTCAGGTCCCTTGCACCCATTAATGAGAATTGCAGCGTTCTCGGTATTGGCGTCGCAGTCAATGTCAGACAATCGACCGTAGTCTTAAGTGTTTTTATTTTTTCCTTATGACCCACACCAAATTTTTGTTCCTCGTCCACAACCAGCAATCCCAGGTCTTTGAACTTAACATCTTTACCAAGCAATGCATGTGTTCCAATGATGATGTCGATCTTTCCTTCCTCTAATCTTTTCAGCGTTTCTTTTTTCTCTTTTGATGATTTGAAACGATTGATGTAGTCAACGGTAACAGGAAAATCCCGAAGTCGTTCACCGAAAGTCTGGTAATGCTGGAACGCGAGAATAGTGGTAGGCACCAATATCGCAGCCTGCTTACCGTCAACACACGTCTTAAAAGCCGCCCGGATCGCGACTTCCGTTTTTCCAAAACCTACATCGCCGCACACTAACCGATCCATGGGCGCGGGGGATTCCATATCCTTTTTTACATCAGCCGTTGATTTGCTTTGATCAGGAGTATCTTCATAAATAAAGCTGGCCTCTAATTCTGTTTGCAGGTAGGTATCAGCTGAATGTTTGAATCCTTGCTGAGTCTTTCTTTTCGCGTATAGTTTTATAAGATCAAATGCAATCTCTTTAACCTTGGACTTTGTCTTTTCCTTCAACCGATTCCAAACATCACTACCTAGTTTGTTTATTTTTGGAATGCTACCGTCCTTTCCTGTGTACTTTGCGATCTTGTGCAGCGAATTTATGTTGACATAAAGAATGTCATTGTCTTTGTA
Source organism: Bacteroidota bacterium (assembly GCA_005883855.1). Taxonomy (GTDB): domain Bacteria; phylum Bacteroidota; class Bacteroidia; order Chitinophagales; family Chitinophagaceae; genus VBAU01. Next base: position 8,697 of record VBAU01000092.1, on the reverse strand, counting down.
AATGATACGGACTGCTTCCTGCAACTTTCCGTTCGCTTCAATTTTTTGCAAGCCACTGTATACTCCCACTCCATGATCAATATGAGTTACGTAGTCGCCAGGTTGTAACTCACGAAGTGTGCGAAGGGTTAGCGCCTTGTTTTTATTATACGCCTGCTTGACCCGGTACTTATGATACCGTTGAAAGATCTCGTGGTCCGTGTAGCAAACGATCTTGAGATCCTCATCAATGAAACCCTCATGGATCGCTTTGGCAATCGGATTAAAGTTTATCGCCGCCTTGAGATCAGTGAAGATGCTGTAAAGTCTTTCCAGTTGTTTCGGATTTTCCGCAAACAGGTACAGCTGAAATCCCTGTTTTTCCCAATGTCTCAAATCCCTGATGAGCATGTCAAACTGCCGGTTAAAGGCAGGTTGCTGCTTTGTGTGAAATTCAATTTCATACTGATGTCCTATAGCCGACGGTTGATAGCTGAACTCGACAAGATGCCGATGCACGATCTTCTGCTCAAACTCATTGGTCGTTACGAAATCGTCTTCGTTGATCTGTTTTCTGATTAACTTTTCATCCGCATTCTCAAACATCGGAAGCTTTTCACCTGTCATTTGCATGAACAGGCGCAAATCCTCTTCACAGTCCATTAATCTTTCCTTACACCAATCATAATCCTGGACCCAAACAACCGTGTTTTCAGGAAGGAAATCAAAAAGAGAAATTCTTTCTTCATCCTGGAACTGTGTGTCCACATTGGGTATGATGCTCACTTGCAGCAGCCGTCGTTCACTTAATTGCGTTTCCGGATCAATAATGCGGAGGGAGTCGACATCATTACCAAACAATTCAATTCGATAAGGCTTGTCATTACCAAACGAGTAAATGTCAATGATACCGCCACGAATAGCAAACTGGCCAGGTTCGTACACGAAGTCTGTCCTTT
>VBAU01000092.1:0-7751 GCA_005883855.1 Bacteroidota bacterium | reverse complement strand
TGTTCTGTATCCAGGACATCGCCTGATTTAATGTAAATGATGTTCGAGGATAGTTTTCCCGGCACTATCACTTTTTCAAACAGCGCTTCCGGATAAGAGATAAACACCTTTTTATTAATAATCCCTTGCGCTGATGCAATTTTTGTCAACGCTTCCGTACGAAGCATAACGTGACTGCTGTTGAGCAGGCTGTAATTCTTTTTATTCTTAAACGACGAAGGAAAATAAAATATGTCCAACGCGTCCGTAAGACTTTCCAACGAATTATGAAAATAAGCTGCCTCTTCGGCGTCGTTCAATATGATCAAATGATTTAATTGCGAGCAGGCAGGATGCAGAAAAATGGAGCCTACTACGAATTGCGACGAACTGCCCTGGAGGTTTTTAAGATATATTTTTTCAGGTTGGGAAAAAGAAAGCCTGTCCGCCAATTGGAAAAGACGGGGAGTGTTTTGATACTGCAACAACAAATCCTGTACACTCATGGAGCCTGCAAAGATAAGTCAAACCGCTTATTTCATCGGTATTTTACAAACTGTCTAACAAAATTTTCTCTATTGTTACCCACCATTTTTATAATGTAGGTCCCCTTGCTCCATATAGAAATGGGAATGGTAAGATTTTGATAAGGGTGAACGTGGTCATACAACAATTTACCTGCTGCATCATATATCCGAACTTGCATCTTTACCGTGTTCAAATCACCTTTAACAATCAGCAATTGGTTCGCATCAGCCGAAATGTATTTTATAAAATCCTTTGTGATCACGTTATTCGAAACACCGGTAACAACGCCAGTCAAAGGCGCCGTAAATAACCCTCGTCCATGAGTAGCCACTACTAAAGATGTATTTGCCTGGCGATACTTTATCATGTACACCGGAACATTTGCCAGCCCGTTGTTGTTAGCTATCCATTGCGTGGTATATCCGCTAATGGTTGAGGCTGTCCAAACTCCAAGAGCAGTCCCGAGGATAATTCCTCCGCCGGTTGTCCCACTCAGTTGGGCTCCAGGCGGCGCAAAGATTCCGCAGAATACTGGCATGTCCGGCAGGTTAACGCCGTTATTGTCGAGGGAATTCCATGTTGTTCCCCCGTCAGTGCTTTCCCAAACGCTCTGCACGCCGAAATTAGAAAGAGTGAGCAGAACATTACTTCCGTTTGACGCGTCAACATCAATGGATGAAATATATGCTTGTGAACCTGAGGGGTCTGTTCCGGCTGAGATAGTTCTCGAAAGCGCTACCGTGGGTGCTGCATTAGCGTTGGTGATCTTTAACACCATCGGAACGAGGTTGGCAGTTGTTTGATCCACAACAGAGCATCCTAGCCAAATTGTATTGGGGGAAATTGGATCTATTTTTACTGCCGTCACACCGCGTGTTCCCATATTGGTAATGCGCAAGCTGTTACCAACGGGTGCGCCTGCCAGGTTAGATATCCGATAATAATGCGTGGTATCATCACCCGCATACAAAATGTTTTGTGCATTGTCGAGATCGGTGGGGTTGATGAACTGCCCGTTATCATTATTAACTGCGCCGAGGTTAGAAAAACTTGCACCGCCATTCAAAGAACGGTAATAATTGTTGTTGAGAGTTGCGGCGATTTGAAGTTGTCCGTCAGTTTGACGAATGTGAGGAATACCGCCATCACCACCTATCACAGGTGTTGTTGAATTGATGCCCGGCGATGTGAACTTTTGGGTGTTATTATCCTGCGCACCAGCCAGGAAATAGTTGTCATCGGTCGGGTGAAAGTCGCAACCATAAAACTGTGTGGCATTAAACCCGTTATTCTTCGAAACGAACGTTGGGTTAGAAAAGGTAAAGTCCGATGACGCATAAATTCCCCCATCATTTCCAATCAACAAAGTCGACGAATTGAGAAACACCAATGCGTGCTGATCCACATGCACACCCGGGGACGAACTTATATTAGACCATGAAGCGCCGCCGTCAATTGATTTTGCCAATTGGATTCCTCCTACCACGACATTATCAGCATTCGCGGAATCAACTGCCATAATGAGATCATACCACGTTTGAGAATTGCTCCCGTTGTTGAGCGCAGATGGAGCGGTGAATGATCCCCAGGTTGCACCTCCATCATTCGACCTATAAAAATCTTGCACCTGGTCAGTCGCGCTATCCTGCATCATCACGTAAACTCTTTGGGAATTGGAGGGAGCAACTGCAACTTCAGCCCGGAACGTTGTATTGCCGTACGTGGCAAAGCTGGATTTAAAAATTTGGGTGGGCGTAAAAATTCCCAGTGCGGCGTAAACGTCTCCATTTGTTGCCACTTCCAAATCGCACGCCCGGCCGGTTGTAAATGTTACTCCCGGACAAGGCGATGGATCTGATTGTTGCAGCCCAAGTATCTGGGTCCAGCTATTGCCGTTGTCTGTTGACCTCATCACTCCACGATTGTTAGAGGTTAGATTTCGTAAAGCAACATAAAGATTTCCGTTATTGTCAATCACAAAATCCTGGACGAACTCAAATCCTGACGTTGAGGCAATTTGATTCCATGTTACTCCGCCGTCAATAGTCTTAAAAATTCCCGCACCTCGCACCGCATCGAGATTGAACCAGCCTTCGCCAGTTCCGGCGTACATGATATTAAAGTTATTTCTGTCTTGCACGAGGACGGTAACTGCCAGGTTGGCCATCAGGTCGTTGACAACCGTCCAACTTGGTGTCGCCGAGAGAAAATTGCTTGTTTTGAATATCCCACCACTTACCGATGCGGCAAAAACCGTGTTGCCAGTCGGATCGTTTTTGTCGATCATGACCGCCCGCGACCTGCCCCCAATATTATTCGGTCCTCTTTCGGTCCATGTAAGGTCGCTGATCTGCGTGGTACGTGCATTAGCCATAAACCGCATCGCGTCTAATAATCTTTCAGTGGGAACCCGGTTTAATGCAGGATCTCTCGTCATCAAAAATTGCTGCCTCATTGCCTTTTCCATTCCATCCATTTCGAGCTTTTCCTCTGAATCGGAGGAAAGGTTTTTGCAACTAACTAAGACGCCTGAAACCAATATGCCAGCAAGTAAAAAAGGAAGGAAGAAAGTTTTAAATGGGGTAAAGACCATTTTCTCGTCAAAAAACATGCATTTATTTTTAAGAATACTTTTGTAAACTACAAAATCTAAGATAAATCTAATTCAATAAAGTATTTATGAAAAAAATTCTACTATTTTCTGCATTATTTATTGTTGGATTGAACCTTTTTAGCCAGCCCACGGTAAAGATCTTCGCTTATGAACAGGATAATTTACCCGGGACCCGCCCCGCTGGTGTAGTAGATGAAAACGGAAAACCCATCAAAAAGGCTGCTCCGAAAAAAAATTACTTCATTTATTTATCCTTGAAACAAAAGTACAGCATCAAACCTGTGCAAATATTCATCAAAGGACAATCTTATGAAGTGGGGTCATCGACCGTTAGAAAGGCTCCTGTTGAGTATACCGATAATATCGTTCCTAATAACCCCGAGAAAACGGTTTTGGTGCCGGCAACAGATAATAAAGTGCTTGAGCTGCCCGTAGCAGAACTGTCGCTGTCACAAAAAAAGACTTCGTACATCCAAACTCTTACTGCCAAAAATGACGTCATCGTTGCTTATATCTGGAACGGGAAGAAATATTTTGTTTCGCTGAAACAAATCAAAAAACTAGCGCCACAGGTTAATGAGTAACACCGCATGGCGAAATTTCTTTTGAAAATAGTTTGCCGGAGAAAAAAATCTACTATTTTTAACAAATCGATTGCCTGCCACTCACTAAAAAGAAAAAAAGCGGTATACAACTACCGCTTTTTTATTAAGGTGCGTTGAAGCATTATTTCACCCACGTCAACTGTTTGTCCCTCTTTTACACTGATGTTTTCCAGCACGGCGTCTTTATAAGGTTCGATGCCATCAACCACTACTTTGTAAATGCCTGGCTTTAGAGAAAAACTGAAATTGCCGTTTACAATATTCGATGTTGCCGAATCCCTGCCACCAATAGCCCACGCAGAGTTTGCTCCGTCAACAGGGTTGACTCTTCCTGTTATAGCCGTTTGTTCCCAGTTGTTCCATGCAAAAATGCTCAACATCGCCAACAAGAAAATTCCGAACAGCAAGAGAAAACGTTTCATAACCAAAAAATTTAAGAATTAATAAACCTGTTTCACCAGCAAGCGCCAATCACCATGCCACAGTGAATGATTTGGAGATTAGCCCACTGTGTTTTACATTACTAAAAAATTTTACGAATGGCTTTACAACCCTGGCGAAAAGGAATTGTGACGCGTATTGAGGACGAAACATATAATACCAAAAGGTTTTGGGTTGCCGTTCCTGAATTGGAATCATTTGAATTTAAAGCCGGGCAGTTTGTAACTCTTGACCTACCTATTAATGAAAAACCAAATAAGCGATGGCGCAGTTATTCGATCGCTTCATGGCCAAATGGAACGAATGAGTTTGAACTTGTCATTGTGTTAATGGAAGGCGGAGTAGGTACTCGTTACCTATTTAACGAAACGAATGTGGGAAGTGAATTGACACTTCGCGGACCGCAAGGCGTCTTCGTTTTGCCTGATCCTATTGAAAAAGATTTGTTTTTCATTTGTACTGGAACCGGCATTGCCCCGTTTCGAAGTATGTTGCACTACATTTCGGAACACAATATTCCGCATAAAAAGATATATCTCATTTTCGGCACCCGAACCAAAGCGAACATTTTATATTACGATGAAATGAGAAACCTCGCGGAGATTATTGAAGATTTTCATTATATACCTACACTTTCAAGGGAAGAATGGGAAGGAAGAAAAGGTTACGTGCACGAAATCTATGAAGAATTCGCCCATGAGAAGCAGCCGGCAGAGTTTATGCTTTGTGGCTGGAAGAATATGATCGACGAAGCAAAGAAAAGGATACAGGAGTTGGGATATGAAAGGAAATCCATCCACCAGGAATTATATGGCTGACCGGTGTTGTTTGTGATTTGTAACATGAACGTCATTGACAACTATCATGTCTTTTTTTAGACGAGGACTTGGTATATTCGCAGAAATCAATTTTGTATGGGTGCCTCCTCACTCATTGTGCTGATGATTGCAGCCGTAGCCTTTTCCGGAATAGCTATTCTTATCTCCAAATTCGTTTTAAAAGCAACTACAAACAAGCAAAAAGGTGAGCCTTATGAATGTGGTATTCCGACGCAAGGTCCCAGCTGGATTCAATTTAACGTGGGTTACTACCTCTTTGCCTTGATTTTCTTAATTTTTGATGTGGAGCTGATCTTTTTGTTCCCCTGGGCTGTTGTAGTTAAACAGGTTGGCTGGTTGGCGCTAGTTGAAATTTTGGTTTTCTTTTTTATCCTTTTCATGGGATTTTTATATGCTCATAAAAAAGGCGCTCTTAAATGGATGTAAAACCCGAAGCCCCCTCTAACTCCCCCGATAGGGGAGAACCCAGTACACAGCCCTCGCGAAAACGAGATGCTGCACATAATACAAGCATTCCGAAAAGCGAGAAGGATTTGGTGATGGTGCGATTAGTCAGTTTGGCTGAAAAACAAGTAGAGGATTTGAGCAAGTGTCGTGTAAATCCGTAAACGAATGACAAACGAAAAAGATATAGACAAAGAATTTTCGAAAGGCGAAGTTAGTGAGCGGACCCCTCCCCCGTTGGGGAAGCCGGAGGGGGCCTCGTTCCCTGGTGAAGTTCATCCCACTCCCTCAGGCGGCATTTTAGTCACCGCTATCGATGATGTGATTAATTGGGCACGATCAAACTCTTTATGGCCGTTGGTTTTTGGAACCAGTTGCTGCGCCATTGAAATGATGAGCACCGCTTCCGCCAAATATGATTGGGCAAGGTTTGGATTTGAAGTGGCACGAGCTACGCCGCGACAGGCGGACGTCATCATTATCGCGGGGACCATCGTCAATAAAATAGCTCCTGTATTAAAAAGATTGTATGATCAAATGGCCGATCCAAAATATGTGATAGCGATGGGAGCATGCGCCACAAGTGGTGGGCCTTTTTTTTATAACACCTATTCTGTTGTAAAAGGTGCTGACCATGTAATACCAGTTGATGTGTACATCGCCGGCTGCCCGCCGAGACCCGAAGCGCTGCTTCACGCCTTGATCACCTTACAAAAGAAAATAAAATCCGGTTTGACACGAGAACAAATCCGAATGGAAAAGCCTGAATAAAGTTTTTAATGACTAACGACGAACTGAAAATAAAGCTATCTGAATTACTTCCTGGGGTGACATTTGAAGAAGGCGGACAGCCGATAGCCATCGGCTGGTTGAACGTAAATATCGAGCCTAAGGACTGGCCTCAATTTGCAAACTCATTAAGAAATCAACCCGAATTAAGTTTTGACTACCTGTTCTGTGAGACCTGCATAGATTGGAAAACACATTTAACAATGGTGTATCATCTTGAGTCGATGGAGCACAGGCATATTATCGTTATGAAATCGAAACTGGATAGGAATAAACCGGAGATAGAAACGGTGTCAAACATCTGGAAAACAGCTGAGTTTCATGAACGGGAAATCTATGAATTGTTTGGTGTAAACTTTTTAAATCATCCCGATCTGAGATTGTTGATTTTGCCAGAAGGATGGGAAGGAAGAAATCCGTTGAGAAAAGATTTTGAGGACGCGGTGAACATGGTGAAGCTGTAAGAATAATGAATAATGAACAAGGAATTATAAATATCGAAGTTTGAGAGATCGTTATTCGACATTAGATGTTCCTTGTTCGATATTCCATGCGATTGAAGCCTTTTGCCGAATAGGCTTACAGAACCTTGAACAGTGCGACCCTTCGGCTTCGCTCAGGGCAGGCTCCACAGGTGATAAATAGAATTACTGAAGCTGGTTGCATAAACAAAAAATACTTGTACAGAGAGACACAAATAGTAAGTGATAGTTCCTTAAGCACTTCCTCCGATGTGGAAGGCGATCTTGTGATCAACATGGGCCCCCAACATCCGGCAACACATGGTGTGCTGCATTTGGTCATCACCTTGAGTGGAGAGACGATCAAAAAAGTGGATCCTCATCTTGGATACATACATCGTTCCATCGAAAAAATGTGCGAAAGTCTGAGTTATCGTCAGTTCATTTACGTGACAAGCCGGATGGATTATCTGTCGTCGCATATCAACAATCATGGCTGTGCCTTATGCGTGGAGAAAGGTTTGCAAATAGAAGTTCCTCCCCGCGCGCAGGTGATCAGGGTGTTGATGGATGAATTGACAAGACTCGCATCACATCAACTTTGGTGGGGAGCCATGGCCATGGACGTAGGTGCATTGACGCCTTTTTTCCTTGCGTTTCGTGAACGGGAGATGATAAATGATATCATGGAAGAAACCTGCGGCGCAAGACTAACGATGAATTACATGGTGCCGGGTGGAGTCATGGTTGACATTCATCCAAATTTTCAGCGAAAGGTTAAGCAGTTTATCGTTCATTTCAAAAATAAGATTGGTGAGTACGATGAACTGCTGACGGGGAACACGATCTTTCAAAATCGCACAAAAGGCGTCGGATATATTTCAAAAGACGATGCCATCTCGTATGGCATGAGCGGCTCTTCGGCAAGAGGCAGCGGCGTACAATGTGATATTCGAAAATTGTATCCGTATGAAATCTACAATAAAGTGCAGTTTGACGAGATCATAGAAACCGAAGGCGACAGCTTTGCGCGATACATGGTTCGAATGAA
>VBAU01000484.1:6927-7266 GCA_005883855.1 Bacteroidota bacterium | reverse complement strand
TTCGAACAAACACTTTTGGAGCAGTGTTTCGCGTACGACACGCCTTGGCGTTTGCTGTTCACAAGTTTTTCAACGATAAAGGTTTTTTGTACTTGCAGACCCCCATCATCACCGCCAGCGACGCGGAAGGAGCCGGTGAGATGTTCCGCGTGACAACGCTACCCTTTGAGAATCCCCCTCGAAACGAAGATGGCGCAATAGATTTCAAAGAAGATTTTTTTGGTCGCAGCACAAACCTAACAGTAAGCGGACAACTGGAGGGAGAGCTTGCAGCCACCGCATTTGCGGATATCTACACGTTTGGGCCCACGTTCCGCGCAGAAAATTCAAACACGCCAC
>VBAU01000484.1:0-6818 GCA_005883855.1 Bacteroidota bacterium | reverse complement strand
TTGAATTTCTCGCACAACGCATGACCGATGAAGAAAAACAGTTGCCACAGGATAAAAGAAGTGAAATGGATTTGATCCAGAAACTTGAATTCGTTGTCAACAGCAATTTCGAGAGGATCACTTATACAGATGCGATCGGCATCCTATTGCAATCTCCTGCATACAAGAAAAAGAAATTCCAATTCGAAGTGAAATGGGGAGTTGATCTGCAGAGTGAGCATGAACGTTACCTGGTTGAAAAACATTTCAAAAAGCCTGTCATTGTTACGGGTTATCCCAAAGAGATCAAAGCGTTCTACATGCGTCAGAATGACGACGGCAAAACCGTAGCCGCCATGGATATACTTGCTCCAGGCATTGGAGAAATTGTTGGCGGTTCACAGCGTGAGGAGAGATTAGAGAAATTGGAGCAACGAATGCAAGAAATGAACGTCCCCATCGCTCAGTTGTGGTGGTATTTGGATACAAGAAGATTCGGCACCGTCCCACACGCCGGCTTCGGACTCGGTTTCGAACGAATGGTTCAGTTCGTAACAGGAATGAGCAACATACGTGATGTTATCGCCTTCCCAAGGACGCCAAAGAATGCTGAATTTTGAGAACTGCTTGCTTGGCACTAGATACTAGTAACTAATAACCAGAACCTATTCATGCACACACATAATTGGTATGTGGGAATGAAATAACAAATCTTTAGTGTGGCTCTTTCTGAATAAGCCCTCGAGTAATTTATGTTTTTTGGGAATCGTTATTACCAGGTCAAGGTTATTCTTCTCTGCAAATTTTTCAATACCCGCTTCGATGTTTTCATCTTCGATAAAATCATAGCTGGGACTGAGGTCTTCGAGCATCGTGTGCAACAAGGCGGACTCTTCCGGCGTATCCCGCTTGAAGTGCAAATTCCTATAATCCACATTCAGCACGTGTAACTCTGCATTAAATTCCGTGACAAAATCCTTTATGAAATGTGTCGGGGTCGTTCTCACCACTTCTCTGAAATCGCAGGCAAAACCTATTTTCTTTATTGCGGAATATTTTTTACCGGGCGGTACAACAATCACTGGCCAGGTCAAATGCTTTATGGTAGTTAATGTGGTACTTCCAAAAATAACTCGCTCTAACCCCGTGGCTCCTTTCGTGCCCATCACGACTGCAAAGGGTTTTACATGACTGCAAATATTTTCAAGTTCATCCACTGTATCGCCCAATTTTGTCTCCGCGTAGATTTTAGTCCCTTTCCCCGTCTTTTCCTCCACGAATCTCTTTACTTCAGCCATTTTGTTCTCGGCGTTCTTTTGCAGATCTTCTACTGACACCAGGACAATGGGTACATCAGTCATACTAACCGGGACCTGGTAGGCGTGAAAGAGTAGTATGGTGCTGCCAGTATTCTGCGCGAAGCCAATTGCATATTCCATCGCGTTATTGGAGATATCAGAAAAATCTATTGGGACAACGATCGTTTTCATCGTTTTGGTTTTTGTAAAGCTAAATGCAGGTCTTTTGCACTGAATGACCAGCGTCAACTTTATTAAATAATATGGAATCTTTTGCTAGCTGTATCTCTTTACAAAGCTACAGGTATGACAGAAATTAATTTTGTCGAGGCCACAAAAAATAAATCAGGCGTTCAAAGAATCGCAAATGCAACCCGCAAAAGCTTGAGAATTGACATGACACCGATGGTCGACCTTGGCTTTCTCTTGAGCACGTTTTTCATATTCGCCGCGGAAATTTCGAAACCAGCAACCACCAATTTGAATATGCCACTCGATGGCCTGCCGATCAACATGCCCGAATCCAAATCGTTGACTATTCTACTGAACGGCTCCAATAAAATATTTTACTATTACGGAACTGATTTCGCGAAGAACAATAATAAACAGATGTATCAAACCTCGTTTGATGAGTTGTCAGGTTTGGGATTGGTCATTCGGCAAAAACAATTGGAAATGGAGAACAAGCACATTGACGAGAAAGAACTCTTCGTTCTTATAAAACCAGGAAATGAGTCTTCCTATGGAGATTTTGTAGCAGTTCTGGACGAAATGCTCATCAATAATGTAACCGGGTACGCCGTAGTCAACCTGGAAAAAGAGGAAATTGCGTATCTCGGGCAGTACAAACATTCAAAAATTCCCCCACTTCTAAAAATAGTGCAGCTTTTTCCGTTGAAACTCAAGCCTGAGCTTCATTCCAGCCCAAAACGAGCGTTGAGTTTATAGACTATTACCTAAAAAAACTTGGTACTAGGTGTTACATAGTACCAAATATCACCTTATCTTTGTTTGGTCAAGATGATTTTAGGGACCTTTTAAACCTGATTATGAACATAGAAAATACACAGAGCCAGATGAGGAAAGGCATTCTTGAATTTTGCATCCTTTCCATTATTCGGCGAGGCGAGGCATATCCCAGCGACATAGTTGAGGAAATGAAGACAGCTGGTCTTCACATTTTGGAGGGCACGCTGTACCCTCTGTTGACAAGATTAAAAAATGCAGAAATGCTCACCTATCGCTGGGTGGAAAGCAACTCCGGTCCTCCCAGAAAATATTTTTCGCTAACCCCGAAGGGCGAGGCTTTCTACAAAGAGCTGGAGCAAACCTGGCAGGAGTTAGCAAACGGAGTAAATGCATTAGCAAACAAAACATCTAATGAACCACTCAACCAATAATAATTTTCCCGCTTCACACGGGCTTCAACCAAAAATTTATCACAATGAAAAAGATTATCAACATAAACCTTAGCGGCAGAGTTATACCGATTGAAGATTCTGCTTACGAAAAGCTACAGGCCTATATTGAATCACTTCGCCGTTATTTTTCAAACGAGGAGGGTCGTGATGAAATTATCAATGACATAGAAAGTCGAATTGCCGAATTGATGAGTGAAAAGATCCGGAAAGGCGCAGATTCAGTTACCGAGGCCGATGTGGATGAAATCATCACATCAATGGGAAGACCTGAAGACTTTGAGGCAGCCGAGAGAGAAACCATTGCTGCTGCTGCTCAACAAAAAGCTTCAGCTGGGGAAGAAACGTATACCGCAAAAAAACGCGGACGCTTGTATCGTGACTCAAGTGATAAAATCCTCGGTGGTGTTGCTTCAGGGCTTGCAAACTATCTTGACATCGATCCGGCTGTCATGAGAATTCTCATGCTTCTTTTTGTTTTTACCGCGGAGTTCGGTATCCTGCTGTATATCGTCCTTTGGATAGTGGTACCTGCGAAAGACCTGGACAACTACACTGGCAAGAGATTGTTTCGGAACCCCGACAATAAAGTCATCGGTGGAGTAGCGGGCGGATTAGCAGCCTATTTCAAGATGCAGGCATGGATCATTAGGCTAATTTTCGTCTCACCCTTATTGCTCAACATCATGTTCGGAACATTTAATGGAATCTTCTTTTCCTGGCATCGCGACATTTTTCCAAACATAGTCATCGCTCCTTTTACAGGCACCTTTATGCTTGCATATATTATCCTTTGGATGGTACTGCCGGAAGCAAGAAGTCCGTTTGAAAAAATGGAAATGCGAGGGGAAAAAGTGGACGTGAACCGCATTCGTCAAAATGTGCAGGAAGGGATGGGTGATGTCAAAACTCGCATGCAAAGCTGGGGTAACGAAGTAAAGACTTCAGCAGAGGACTTGGGTACCAGGGCAAAAGAATTTGCAAACACCAGAGGAAAAGCGTGGGCAAGTGAAGTGGCTCAAACGGCACGGCCAGCTGCGAGAGGACTTGGACATATCATCGGGGTGATCTTTAAGGCTTTCTTCATTTTTGTTGCGGGATGTATAGCGCTAGCTTTATTTGCTGCGTTGATGGCCTTGATATTTGGCTTTTTTATGGACATCTAATATTCAAAAATTATCCGCATGGGGTACTTTATTATTCTTCATTACTGTGCCGGTCGTAGCATTTATGACGTGGCTCATAAGAAGAATTGTACAGGTACGTTCGAGGAACTCACACTTAAGCTGGATCTTCGGCGGTCTTTGGGTAGTGGGGTGGGTTTGTGCCGTGGTATTTGCCGCAAGCATAGCAAAGGATGTGAGGGTGTATGAAAGAACAGATGCGATTGACGTTCCCATTTCTCAGCCTTCAAAAGGAAGAATGATCGTACGGGTGAATGAACCACAAGTTCGTTACAGTGGCTCCATGTGGTGGATCCATGATGACAATGCCGGTTGGGATATTACGGATGATTCATTGAGGTATAATAACGTGAAAATTCGCGTAGGCAAGAGCGACGATTCTCTTTTTCATGTACACGTTTTTAAATACAGTACCGGAAGTAGTTTGTCCGATGCTCAAAACCGTGCGGCAAGAACCCTCTTCAATATAAGCTCGCAGGATACCATTTTGAACCTGGGCAGTGCGTTGACCATTGATAGGAGGAGTAAGTTTCGCGGACAGGGAGTCATTGTTCAGATTGAAATGCCCGTGGGCAAAAGAATAAACTTTAATGAATCCGTGCTCGACTCTTACAACCCCTGGGTAGTGCGCAAGGAGGTAAGAGGCGGACAATACTGGGGTCGCCGTTGGCGGAGTGATTGGGACTATGATGACTTCTTCAATCTCGAAGCCGATGTTGACTATGTGATGGGAAAAGATGGAGTGTTGTTTAATCCTTTAAAACCGACGAAAAAAGATAATGGAGATTACCGTTACGAAAATAATGATGATGACAGGAAAAACAGGAAGAAGGAGTTACAGGATCAATTAAAACAAATTGAACAGCAAGAAAAACAGGACAGCGTTCAAAAAAACAGCGAAAACAAGAAGGGCGGCACTAAGCAGGGAGATGTGGCATCCGTTGACAGAATTGCATACTCACCATTCACTACATTACTCAACTAAACTCGGTTGAAGTTGGAGTCCCGATAAATCGGGATGAAAAGGCTCTGTTTTTTAGCAGGGCCTTTGTTTTGTAAGGCGGCGAAATAAATTGCTTTTACATTTGCACCGCCTGCTGCGTCTAGCGGGGCGTCAACGTTAACGGGGCAAGCAGTTACTAAATTTCTTTCAATGAAGAACACTCCTTTCACTCAGAAGCATATTTCGCTCGGTGCAAAAATGGCTGAGTTCGCCGGGTACAACATGCCCATCAGTTATACAGGTATTAATGATGAACATGCGGGTGTCAGAAACAATGCCGGTGTGTTCGATGTCAGTCACATGGGCGAGTTTATCTTAAAAGGAGAGAACGCTCTGGATCTGATTCAAAGAGTAACCACGAATGATGCCTCAAAACTTACTGTGGGCAAGGCACAGTACAGTTGTATGACCAATGAAAATGGAGGAATTGTTGATGACCTGCTTGTGTACTGCATCGAAGCGAACAAAGTGTACATGATCGTTGTAAATGCCTCTAACATTGAAAAAGATTGGAACTGGATCGGTCGATTCAATCATAAAAATGTTGAGATACACAACATTTCAGACAAGACTTGTTTGCTGGCTATCCAAGGGCCAAATGCCACAAAAATTTTGCAACCGCTGACTGAAATGGATATTTTGAATTTGAAGTATTACACATTTACTAAAGGAAAATTTGCAGGTGTAGACAATGTGCTTGTGAGTGCAACAGGTTATACAGGTGCCGGCGGGATAGAGATCTATTTTGAAGATAAGGACGACGCTGCGAACAAAATCTGGGATTCAATTTTCCAGATCGGCAAGCCACAGGGACTGAAACCGATCGGCCTGGGTGCGAGGGACACGTTACGATTAGAAATGGGTTATTGCCTTTATGGAAATGATATTGATGATAACACCTCGCCGTTGGAAGCGGGACTTGGGTGGATAACAAAATTCAATAAAGATTTTACAGCAAAAAAAATACTGGAACAACAAAAGGCAGAAGGCATCGAACGAAAACTAGTGGGTTTCGAAATGACCGAGAAAGGCGTTCCCCGCCATGGCTACGAGATAAAGGACTTTTCTGATATGATTATAGGAGCCGTTACATCGGGGACGCAATCGCCCAGCCTGGGAAAAGCCATTGCAATGGGATACGTGAGAAAGGTGTTTACTCCTCTCGATACGGCCATTTACATAAAAGTCCGCGATAAACTCTTACAGGCAAAAGTGGTCAAGATGCCATTTTCATAAAAATTGATTTTGATTTCGCTTGCTTGTTGAAAAAAAATATAATAATTTAACGAGCATAATCCATATCCCATGCCCTTAATTCATCTCACCACTTTTATCCAGGCGCCCGTCGAACGAGTCTTTGATCTCAGCCGGAATATAGACTTGCACAAAGAATCCATGAAGCGTCATCGTGAAGAAGCCGTAGCCGGCACAAGGTTCGGCCTGATTGGAAAAAATGAAACAGTTACCTGGAAAGCAAAGCATCTTTTTAAGACGCGGGTGATGCGCATAAGAATTACCGAAATGCAGCAACCTTTACGATTTGTGGATGAACAGGCGGATGGTTCATTTAAACTTATGAAACACGAGCATCATTTTAAATCGTGTGAGAACGGCACCATCATGATTGATTTATTTCAGTTCGAAAGCCCGTATGGCGCGATTGGAAAATTGTTGAACTCTTTTTTCCTCACGCGTTATGTAAAGAGTTTACTCCAGCAGCACAATAATGTCATCAAAGAATTTGCGGAAGGGAATAAATGGAGAAGGCTCCTCGAAAAGTAAGCACCGATTCCGGTACATTTGCCTGAATGAGCAACAGGCCATCCTTACACACCTCTCTTTCACCGGCTCTTGTGCATTTATACGATGTGTCCAACAGCATCGTGGTCATAATCGACGTACTACGAGCAACTTCAACTATCGCGACAGCCCTCTG
>VBAU01000091.1:801-10907 GCA_005883855.1 Bacteroidota bacterium | reverse complement strand
GATTTCGCCAGTGAAGAAACCCGCCCTTCGGAGACATACATGCGATTGAATTCATCGCTTACGAACCAATGATCAAATCCAGTATTTGGAAATACAGTTTTCCACTTCTTTTCAATCGAAGCAATTTTCTCCGCAAATTTTCCAGGCGGCAATTTTATGTAAGCAATTTTGTCGATGAAGTGAAGGTGCGGATTTAACAACAAGGGCTCAATCGGCTGATGCATCGAGCGGTAAGGAAAGTCTTTCACCACGCCGATGACTTTATAATTTATCGTAGTGTCGAACCTGACCTCCGTTACCGTTGTGCCGACTACTTTACTGATCGTTTGTCCAAGTGCCCTGATGCCCGCCTCGTTTATGATCATCGAATTGCTGTCGTTCAGATTACCTACCTGGAAATCGCGACCGGCCACAAATTGCAGTTGGAATGTCCTGGCGAAATCGAATTCTACATTCAGTTGGCTCCATTGCAATTTTTTGTCACCGAATTACTTCTGTTCCAATCCAGCCGAAGTAATTCAGTCGAGGCAGATGATTGGCCATAGTTACAAATTGAATGTCGGGATCCTCGAGGACCGAGCGCTTGAATTCTGCAAACCTATCCTGTTGTGCTATGCCGCCAAATCGGATGGACAAGATCTGGCTGCCTTGCTGATTAAGCTTCGTTGTTTTTAATTGCTCCATTTGCTTGATGACAATAAATGTGCAAATGATCAAAATAAGCGCAACGGTGTATTGAACCGTAACCAGGCTTTTTCTCAAAAATTCCGCGCCCTTGCCTTTTACAATTTGTCCCTTTAAGACTTCGATAGGTTGAAATGCCGACAAATAAATGGCAGGATAAATCCCAGACAGCAAGCCCATGAACAAAACGATTCCCAGTACTATGGCTATTATCACGGCGTTAGCGAGCGACCCAATGGCAAACGTTTTGTGTGCAAGTTGATTGAAGGGATGGAGGAAAAGAATCACCAACAGGACAGCGAGTACCAGCGATGCTATAATCGTCATAAATGATTCCAGGAAAAATTGCTGCGCGATGCCCGACCGTTGTCCTCCAAATGATTTTCGCAATCCCACCTCCTTAGCTCTCTTTATGGAACGAGCGGTCGCAAGATTCATATAGTTGATGCAAGCGATGAACATAATCATCACCGCAATAATGCTGAAGATCGTCAAATAAGTTTTATCGCCGCGGATATTAGTGTCTTCCCAAAGGTTTTTCTTGTCAAAATGCAAGTCGCTCATTTTAGTAAAGAACGCGGAAGCTTTTCCTCCGCTGGCTGCAAACGCAGAATCAGAATGCACTAATTGATACGCCAATTTGTCGAGCGAAGCCTTGATCGGTTTTGTGTCCGTTCCTGGTTTTAGCGTAACATAACTTTCGAAAAATCCCAATTGTTTTTGCGGATCAAACCGGGTGCCTTCCATGAAAAAGTTGAAGTCCTGTCCGTAGATCGTTCTGAATGCATTCACATTTAAAATGTAGAGTGGCTTGAAGTGAGAATTGGAAGGGTAATCCTTGTAAACCCCTGTGACCATCACGTCAATCTCCTTATCATTCGTTGCCCACCTATGTTTAACTGAAATAACTTTGCCTATTGGATCTTCTTTTCCGAATAAACGCTTCGCCCCGGTTTCGCTGATCACCATTGAATTCGGATTCTCAAACATCTTGTCTTTGTTTCCACGAAGTAGATTGAAGTAAAGTACTTCGGGAAAATTGGGTTCTGCCCATTTTATCTCTTCGGTAAGGATGATTTTATCTTTTTCTTTATAGTTCAGAGAAGTGGGATAACCAATGTAAGCAATTCGCGACGCGTGAATCACATCGGTGCGATTGTCCTTTAAATACTTGACAAAAAAGCCGGGAATGTCTGTGTTGTCAAAACTTTGACCTTCGCCGTTTGTAAACGTGATGCCAACTCGATAGCTGTTTTTGAAGTTCGGCTGCATCACATCGTAGCGCAATTCATCGCTGACATATAAGAAAATAAAAATCGCGCTTGCAAGGCCCAGAGCAAGACCAAAAATATTGAGGCCGGTGAAAAGTTTTTGACGTTTGAAATTGCGCAGCGCAATGAGCAAATAGTTTTTTAACATGGCTAATTTTTGACGGGTGAATGTTTGTCCTCTTTGCTTGTTTGGCGCCGTGGTTATCACCCAAGATCGGTAAATCAAACAAATTTGTAAACGCCTTTGGGATAAGTGGTCGACAATGCACCGTTGCTGGCACCACGACTTGTAAACGGCGGTGTGGCCAGGGATTATTCATGCTTCAGATCGCGTTTGAAGATTTCAAAAAATGACAGTGAATGTTAACAACCAAAGCCCACTTAAGCTACATCGGCTAGTGATTTTGTCTATAGTGCTCAAGCAACTCATCACCTCCAAAATCATCTTTGAGATCTCTCACCACAGTATGCACATGGTTAGCATTATTCTGCGTATTGTCGTATTCTATGATGATAGTGGGTCCTTTGATTCGGTAATAATGCGGATGCCCAATCCCGATCTGTTGATCACCGGCCCACGCAAATAGCAATTTATTCAAACCAGCAGCTTCTATATCCCTCATCATAGCCATGGCAAAGAGGTGAGTGTACCGATGAATGTAAAGACTCAGCAATTGCATGAATATTTTTTGTTGTTCACTGTTGAGTTCATTGTAAGAAACTCCATGCGTATCGGTGATGATTGCCTTACGATCTGCACCAGTGATAATGTCGGCAGGAGCCTCAACATTGATTATCGCTTTTTGTTTTTGCGTTGCATCAAGTGAGTTTAACAAGGCCAGGCCAAGTTGTGTCTCATCTTTCAACACCTCCATGCCTTTTTCAGAGCCTGATAACACAATGGCAGGATTCGCACCAAGGAAATTTGGCGTTGCTGAAACGAGGTGGTTTTCTCTTAATGAAAAATTTAATGAAATGTGATGACCCTCAAATCGCCATCCCCAAATAGGATTAGAAGGATTTCCAAATACAGAAATATAATACTTGCCAGAGTCGCGATAGTCGTCGCCATCGGGTCGTCCCTCTGTTCTTCTCAATATGTCCTCCAATTGTACGATCGCCGTCGTTTTTTGAAAACCCGTGTCACTCAACGCAGCATGCAACATTTTCATTGCTGAATTTCGCTGCATGCTATTGAGTTCCTTCAAAGGAATTCCTTTTCGAGCTTTTGGAATGAAGTGCCAGTTGTAACGCTCGTCCTCATCGAATTTAAATTGAGTCATCGATCGTTGTTTTGGCGACAACGACTGAAGAAATTCATTTGCTGCCTGGCTCATTCCGGAGCTTGGCTTATTGTTCACTTGCGAATGGCAGGAAACTATTGTTGTAGTTGCAAAAAGAACGATTAATGCAAGAGATCTCATTTCTTGTGTTGCGTGTATTCAAATTTAGTCAAATTGCAAAAGCAGCGCAGGACTCTTTGTATACTTGTGCGCCTGGTGTTATAGAACAAAATTCTTTGCGTTCTTTGCGCTCCTTCGTGCCCTCTGCTTCCCTTCATTAGGACGCAAAGTCCGCAAAGAAGTCGCAAAGTGCGCCGAGGAGAAAACGAGGTTGCTGACTAACGAACAGGATGTACAAGAGAGTGACACAACGGAAGCTGAACAGTATTGACGTCGCTGGTTACATACAATTCTCCCTAAAAAAGACATCTGTTAGCGCCTCTCCTTAAGCGCAATAACTTATCTTCGCAAAATGCAAGCGACACAAACAATGAAAGAAATTGTGCAACAAAAATGGAGCAAACGTCCATTGATCATCAGCGGTCCGTGTAGCGCAGAAACGGAAGAGCAGGTGGTGGAAACCATACAGCGCATAGCTGCCACCGGCAAGGTGGACATGGTGAGAGCTGGTATTTGGAAACCACGCACAAGGCCCGGCAGCTTTGAAGGAATCGGTGTAAAAGGCCTACCCTGGTTGCTCAGGGCAAAAAAACTCACGGGGCTGCCCACAATGGTAGAGGTTGCAACGGGCAAGCAAGTTGATGATGCGATCAATTTTGAAGTAGACGTATTGTGGATCGGTGCGAGAACGACAGTGAATCCATTTAGCGTCCAGGAACTAGCCGACGCATTGCGGGGTAAGGATATCCCGATACTGATCAAAAATCCTATCAATCCCGATCTTGAATTGTGGACGGGCGCGGTGGAGAGAATTGCCAAGGCAGGCATTAAACAAATTGGCCTGATACACCGCGGATTTTCTTCTTACGGAAATACAGAATACCGAAACGCACCGATGTGGCACCTGGCGATCGAAATGAAACGACGTTATCCTGAAATGCTGTTTATAAATGATCCTTCACACATTTGCGGCCGCCGCGACATTTTGCATGATGTGGCGCAAAAAGCGATCGACCTGGATTACGATGGACTGATGATCGAATCACACATTGATCCGGATAACGCATGGAGTGACCCAAAGCAACAAATAACGCCGGAGAAACTTGCAGAACTGCTGGATTCAATCATCTGGCGAAGAGAAGATATAAATTCCGAAGAATATCATGCCGCATTGGAAAAACTAAGACAACAGATCAATCATCTTGATGATGAGTTGATGCAGATACTTGGCCAGCGGATGAAAATCGCGGAGAAGATCGGTGAGTACAAGAAGAATAACAACATTACCATTCTGCAAACCAATCGATGGAATGAGATTTTGCAAAGAGCATTTCAAAAGGGCGAGACCCTGGGGTTAAGTAAAGAGTTTATCACGAAGTATTTTGATGCCATGCACATGGAGAGTATTAATCATCAGAACAAGATTATGAATTCATGAATGTCGTGAATGGTGAATGGTCAATGTTGAATCATTCCCTCCTGGGAGCGGCGAACTAAGTAGACCGCTTAATCCAGGAAACCGCGGTGGGTTATTTGGATACCAGCTTTTGAATTACTATTGAACTTCTGTTGCGTCGCACTCTTGTACTGTAACAATTCTATTGGACATTTCACAAACGGCCTCTTCGATGCGTTCATGAAGAAACTAACTTACAAATTTTCCAACTCAACAACCGATTACTATCTCGAATACGGCATCAGCCACCTGAAAGAAATTGTTGACCAAAGGAACTCTATCATCATCACCGATGAAAATGTCTACGGCAGCCATCAGAAGCGGTTTAAAAACTGGAATGTAATTATCCTTAAGCCTGGTGAGGAATACAAAACGCAGGCGACGGTTGACGCTATTGTTGAACAACTGATCACTATGGAAGCCGACAGGAAAACCACATTGATCGGCGTTGGAGGAGGAGTAGTAACCGATATCACCGGCTATACCGCCTGTGTTTACATGCGAGGTATCAAATTTGGTTTCCTGCCTACCACGTTGCTATCTCTTGTCGATGCGTCGATCGGTGGTAAAAATGGAATTGATGTCGGAGTTTACAAAAACCTGGTAGGTACTATCCGGCAGCCTTCATTTATTTTACACGACCTGGTCTTTTTGAACAGTCTTCCCCAATCTGAATGGATAAACGGTTTTGCAGAGATTATTAAGCATGCATGCATCAAGGATGTTGGAATGTTCCGCGAACTGGAAGCTAGCTCGCTAAAAAAATACCAGGGGCGAAAGACGCTCGTTTGTAAATTGATCCAGCGCAATGCCATTCTGAAAACCAGGATTGTTCAGCAGGATGAATTTGAAAAAGGAGACAGAAAACTTTTGAACTTCGGTCACACGCTCGGACATGCATTGGAGAATCAATACGAATTGTCTCATGGGCAGGCCATTTCAATTGGAATGACATACGCATCCGTCATATCTGAGAGAATTGCTGGTTTCAAAGAGGCCGATCGGGTAACCAGCGTACTTCGCAAATATGGGCTTCCTACGTTCAGTGAATTCGACAAGCAAAAAGTTTTTAACGTGCTGAAGATGGACAAGAAAAGAGAGAGAAATGACATTCACTACGTAGTGCTGCAAAGGATCGGCAAAGGGATTATCAAAACAATTTCCTTAGAAGAGTTCGAAAAAATTTTTGAGGACCTATAAATGTTTGCTGTTATTCATCCATCCAATTTGAGCGGGGCCATTCATGCACCGGCTTCAAAAAGTTCGATGCAGCGCGCTTGTGCAGCGGCATTACTCTCGAGGGGAAGATCCATCATCCATCATCCTGGTCATTCTGACGACGATAAAGCCGCGCTGGATATAGTCAGAAGATTGGGGGCGGAAGTAATATTCCAGGATGAAGATTTGATCATTACTAGTTCGGGCGTTAATCCTGTCACCACCGATGTGAACTGTGGAGAAAGTGGCTTAAGTATTCGAATGTTTACACCCATTATCGCTCTTGCGGATAAACCAATCACCATTTATGGAGAAGGAAGTTTATTAAATCGGCCGATGGATTTTTTTGACGAGGTATTGCCACAACTTGGCGTGGAGGTGGAATCCAACAAGGGAAGGTTGCCGATAAGAATCAAAGGTCCGCTGCTACCCAAAAACATCGAGATCGACGGTTCATTAAGCTCACAATTTCTCACGGGGTTGTTGATGGCGTACTCCTCAAAGACCTCACCCCGCACCCCTCTCCAAAGGAGTGGGGCCTTCAAAGACTCCGATGAATCGAACGTTTCTATAAAAGTTCGCAACTTGACAAGCAAACCTTACATCGATCTCACGTTGGATGTATTGAAAAGGTTTGGACTAGATGTCCCGGAGAACAGGAATTATGAGAACTTTGTTTTTAGCTTTGATACTCACGACTCACGTCCCGATAGCTATCGGGACACGACTCACGAATACACTGTTGAAGGCGATTGGAGCGGGGGCGCATTCTTGCTTGTGGCGGGTGCCATCGCGGGTCCCATTACGATCCGGGGCCTGGATATGAACTCGACTCAGGCTGACAAGACTGTTCTGGAGGCGCTCAGCCGGGCGAATGCAAGTTTCGCCATTGAAGCAAAAGGGATAAAGATTCGTCCTTCGCAAATGAAACCTTTTGAGATTGATGCTACTGATTGTCCGGATTTGTTTCCTCCACTTGTGACGCTGGCTTCATACTGCAATGGCGAAACAAAGGTGGTTGGAGTGGATCGGTTAACCCACAAGGAAAGTAATAGGGCCGTTTCGTTGCAGCAAGAGTTTGGCAAAATGGGAGTGAAAATTGAAACACATGATGACATAATGATCATTTATGGTGGGGGTGGTTTGACCGGTGCGAAAGTTCATTCTCATCATGATCACCGAATTGCTATGGCTTGTGCCGTGGCCGCATTGAAAGCAAAAGGTGAAACGTTGATCGAGGAAGCAGATGCCGTAAAAAAATCTTACCCGGACTTTTTTGATGATTTAATTAAAATAGGCGCTGATGTATCTTTAAGCTCTAAGATAAAATTTCATGAATAGCTTCGGCAGATTATTTCGCATTTCAATTTTTGGTGAATCGCATGGCGAGTCGGTGGGCATTGTTGTGGACGGATGCCCGGCTGGCTTACCATTAATCGTTGACGACTTCTTACCGGATCTGGAACGACGGAAGGGAGGTACGCAAAAAGGAACCACGCCAAGGCAAGAAGAAGATCTACCGATTTTCAAAAGTGGGATCTTCAACAACAAAGCCACTGGAGCGCCAATCACCATTCTGTTCGAGAACAAAAACGTTCGAAGTGGGGACTATGAAAAACAGCGCGACGTACCCAGGCCGGGACACGCCGACTTTGTGGCTCATAAAAAATTTGCCGGCTTTGAAGACTATCGTGGCAGCGGTCATTTCAGTGGACGGCTAACGGTAGCAATCGTGGCGGCTGGCGTAATTGCAAAAAAAATATTGAGGCAAGTAGAGACCTCACCCCAAACCCCTCTCCAAAGGAGAGGGGCTGGCCAAGACCCAAATGCTCCTGGCTACCTTACAAACAGCGCCGATCAATGGAAAACTGTTTCCGTTTATGCAAAAGAAAACAGGCAAAATCCAACAGAGGCTGAAGAGAAATTATGGGGACAGCTAAGGAATAGAAAAGTTAAAGGCTGTAAGTTCAGAAGACAACATCCGATCGAAGGTTATATTCCCGATTTCGTTTGCATTGAAAGAAAGCTGGTCATTGAAGTAGACGGAGAATACCATCATGAGGAAGAACAAAAGAAACTTGATGCAGAAAGGACAAAGATCTTATCAAGAAATGGGTACCGCCTTGTGAGATTCGAAAACGATGATGTATTGAAAAAAATGGATTGGGTCCTCAAAGAAATAGAGAATGCTCTGGAATCGGAGGGTGACTCTCCCTCTCCTTTGGAGAGGGAGCTGGAGGGTGAGGTCTTAAGTGTCTTAAATGGCATCACCATCACTTCCAACATCCTTGAAATTGGCGGCGAGACGGATTTAGATAAGGGACTCCAAAAGGCCATTGATAAAAAAGATTCCATTGGCGGAATTATCGAATGCCGGGCAATCGGCTTGCCCATCGGTTTAGGTGAACCATTTTTTGATTCCGCTGAATCCCTCTTGAGCCATATTGTGTTTGCCATTCCTGCCGTGCGCGGGATTGAGTTTGGGACGGGTTTTGCCGCTGCCAAAATGTTTGGCAGCGAACACAATGACGCCATCGAAAATATGGATGGCAGGACCAGGACAAATCACGCCGGTGGCATAGTGGGAGGATTGACAAATGGGAACGAACTCGTTTTTCGAATTGCCATTAAGCCAACATCGTCCACTCCAAAAGAACAGAATACCTTAAACTGGAACACTGGTAAAGTTGAAGACGCCTCCGTAAAGGGTCGCCATGACCTGTGTATCGCTCTTCGGGTACCCGTTATCTTAGAAGCGGTGACCGCCATTGTTTTGGCCGATTTAATAATGCTGGAGCAAAGAATACCACGTATAAGCACTCAATAACCTCAAGCAGTTCCATCGAGCTTTCTTTTTTTAATTATTAGCTCCTGGAGAAGCTCAACTTTGCGCTTCTGATCCCGCAGGGTAATGCCATCAGCCCTTTTTTCTATTGAGTCAAGTAAGAAGGTCGTATTTTCCACTAACAAGTCACAAAGTTGATGTAGGGTCAGTTTTCCAGATTTTCCTTCGTCATAGTCGATGGTTTGAAGGTTGAAAAGAAAGATCGAGTAGAAAAATTCTTTATAAATGCCGTACCCAGTTGGCATTTAGTGAAAATTTGACAGTGAGGACTTGAAAAAATTTCCGGTTTTTTCAATTAGAAAGTAATAATCACCCGTCTTCCTGAAATTTTTTCATATACTTCTCCAAGTGGCACATTATTCGCCTACCTTTGCCGTCCCAAACTCATCTCCATACAACCGGGGATTTGATTCATTGTAAAATCTCAAAAAATCAATACAACTATGGCTAAGAAGTTAAATGTTACTCCGCTTCATGACAGGGTTATTGTGAAGCCAGCCGCTGCGGAAGAAAAGACAGCTGGCGGTATTATTATTCCTGACACTGCAAAAGAAAAACCTCAACGAGGTACTGTTATCGCTGCAGGACCCGGCAAAAAAGACGAGCCGGTGACGGTGAAACCTGGCAATACTGTTTTATACGGGAAATATGCCGGAACTGAAATCCAAATCGATGGTGAAGATTATCTTATCATGCGAGAAAGCGACATCCTGGCTATAGTATAAGTCAAGGTAATGAGTCAATTTACATGCAAATGACCGAATCTAAATTTTAAAACTTCAAACTAAAACATATGGCAAAACAACTCTTCTTCGATATTGAAGCAAGAAATAAAATGAAAAAAGGCGTTGACATATTGTCCAACGCTGTAAGGGTAACATTAGGTCCCAAGGGTCGTAATGTTGTCTTAGAAAAAAAATTTGGTGCTCCTGGCATAACCAAGGATGGAGTGACTGTAGCAAAAGAGATTGAACTCGAAGACCCGATTGAAAATATGGGCGCACAAATGCTGAAGGAAGTTGCATCAAAAACCGCAGATATTGCAGGTGATGGTACAACAACAGCCACCGTTCTTGCTCAGTCCATCATCAGTGAGGGTTTAAAAAATGTAGCTGCTGGCGCAAATCCCATGGATCTGAAAAGAGGCATTGAAAAAGCAGTAGTCAAAGTGGTTGAACATTTGGCCGGACAATCACAAACTGTAGGAACTGACAGTAAGAAAATTCAAC
>VBAU01000091.1:0-769 GCA_005883855.1 Bacteroidota bacterium | reverse complement strand
TGGTAAAGTGGGTAAAGACGGTGTGATCACTGTTGAAGAAGCTAAAGGAACAGAAACCGGTATTGAAGTGGTGGAAGGTATGCAGTTTGATCGTGGCTATATTTCTGCTTACTTCGTTACCAACAGCGAAAAAATGGAAGCTGAGCTTGACAAACCTTATATCCTGATCTATGACAAAAAGATCAGTAACATGAAGGACGTACTTCATATCCTTGAAAAGGTTGCCCAGCAAGGAGCACAGTTACTGATCATCTCTGAAGACCTTGAAGGTGAAGCCTTAGCCACATTGGTCGTTAATAAATTACGTGGTACCATTAAGGTGGCTGCTGTAAAGGCTCCTGGCTTTGGAGATCGTCGCAAAGAAATGCTCCAGGATATAGCGGTTTTGACAAAAGGGATAGTAGTAAGTGAAGAACAAGGCTATAAGCTGGAGAACGCCGATCTTTCCTATCTCGGCCGTGCTGAGAGGGTAGTGATCGACAAAGACAATACTACTATTGTAGGTGGTAAGGGAAAGAAGGAAGATATTACAGCCCGCGTTAACCAAATAAAGGCCCAGGTTGAAACTACAACTTCGGATTACGATAAAGAAAAATTGCAGGAGCGTTTAGCGAAGCTTAGTGGCGGTGTGGCCGTGTTAAATGTGGGTGCGGCTACAGAAATGGAAATGAAAGAAAAGAAAGACCGTGTGGACGATGCCTTGCACGCAACAAGAGCAGCTGTGGAAGAAGGTATTGTTCCTGGTGGTGGTGTAGCGTATATCCGTGCG
>VBAU01000438.1:3109-5866 GCA_005883855.1 Bacteroidota bacterium | reverse complement strand
GCTTCCAAGCAGAGACGCTTTAAGATGTCCCGGCATGTCATCAGGTCCCTCCACATCATGCTCGTAGTCGGGATCGTTCTCCGGAACTACTTTATTAAAAAAAGTTTCAAAGTCTTTGCGCACCGTCGGGTCGGCATCCTCATTGATCGTTAAAGAAGCTGACGTATGCTGAATGAATACCTGACAAACACCCGTTCTTATTTCGCTCATTTGTTTAACTGCATCACCGATGTCTGAAGTGATAAGATGAAAACCTCTTCTTCTCTCTTTCAATTGGACTCGTTCCTGGAATATTTTCATTGTTGTTCATTTAGTCCTGATCAATTTAAGAATAATACAAATCATCATTTAGCATTTTCTTAAGATTAAAAAACTCGATGCATCGTTTTACTAACGAACCAGCGACTACATGACTAAAACCAGTCTGCAACAACAGACCACTATTCATGCCTTGCCCAGCAAGGTATGGAAAGTGCTCACCCATCCTTCGTATGTCAATCAACATTTGCATGATGATGGCAGCATTGTGTCCGATTGGACCGAAGGCAGTTCCATCCAAAAGGTTGAAGACACAGATGAGACGAAGCAATTGATATATGTTGGTCGTGTGCTGGAAACGGTTCCCGGCATGCTGCTGAAATTTAGTTTTCGAGAAGGCGATACCTCCATTTACATTATTACTACTTATGAACTGATCGTCGCCGGTGATGGCGTAGAGCTAAAAATGAAGTGCGAGGGATTTACCGCTACTCAAACGGAGTATCTCATCCGGGTACAACAAGCAAATCTGCTTCTGAAAAAAATAAAATGGCTGGCGGAGTACAGCTAAGGACTGACTACGATGTCATCTTGATTTTCCTATTCATTTCATACCTTAGGCATTCGTATCTCTAACCTAAAAAAGCTTGCTATGAATATTTCCAGGAGAACGTTTGTAAAGAACAGTGCACTGACTGTTGCCGGCACTGCTTTATTCTCACGCCAGATTTTATCATCGCGCAAGAACAAACATATTCTGGGTATCCAGCTATACTCTGTTCGTGATGACATGAAGAAGGATCCGGCTGGCACATTGAAACAACTTACGGCGATGGGTTACAAAAATGTAGAGCACGCCAACTATGTAGACAGAAAATTTTACGGATACAATGCTACCGACTTCAAAAAATTGTTGAAGGATACCGGTTTGGAAATGCGTAGTGGCCACACCGTGATGGGTCGCCAGCATTGGGACGAAAGCAAAAACGATTTTACTGACGTGTGGAAGTACACAGTTGAAGATGCGGCGACCGTTGGGCAGGATTATGTGATCAGTCCGTGGCTTGATGAAAGTTACCGGAAGGATTATGATGGCTTGAAAAGGTTCCTCGAGGTTTTCAACAAGAGTGGCGAGCTTTGCAAAAAATCGGGGATGAGGTTCGGTTATCATAATCACGATTTCGAGTTCAGTCAAAAAATAAATGACCAAAGTATTTACGATATCATTCTAAAAAATACTGACCCCAAACTGGTGATCCAGCAGCTTGACATTGGCAATTTGTATAACGGCGGTGCCAAGGCCATAGACATCGTACAACAATATCCCAACCGTTTTCTTTCCCTTCATGTTAAAGATGAAGTACCTGCCTCCAGTGGAAACGAAAAATATGAGAGTGCTATACTGGGAGCTGGTATTGTTAATGTAAAGGACGTGATTGCTCTCGTGGGAAAACACAATAAGGGTGTTCATTACATTATCGAGCAGGAATCTTACCAGGGCAAGAGGCCATTGGATTGTGCTAAGGAAGACCTGGCTATCATGAAAAGCTGGGGGTATTAAGCCGCAACGATAAATCTAAACAATATTTATTCCTTGATTGTTCGATTGCTTGATTGTTTGATTGTTTATCCCCTCGAACCATCGACGATCTTTTTCACCATTCAACTTGCTTTATGAGAAAACTTTTATTCATCGTTCTTTTTATCTCAACAATTGCGTCGGCGCAAAAAAGTTCCGGGTTCAATGGTTTAAACATGAGTCCTGGTAATTTGTTTTTGCTGAGTGACGCAAAGACAAGATCCATTAGTCCCGAAAACCCAACTGGTGAACCTGGCAAAGGCGGCATGGCAACGCTTGAAAATGGAAGTGCACGAAACGCCTCGCGAGAACTGGGCCAGGGATGGAAGGTGAATCCTTTTGTCGTCATTAAGCCGAACGAAACACATACCATTGCCGATATCACTGGTCCTGGAGCTATTCAGCATATCTGGATGACGCCAACAGGTAATTGGAGAAGTTCAATCCTCAGGTTTTATTGGGACGATGAAAAAGACCCTTCTGTAGAAGTTCCAGTCGGAGATTTTTTTGGTGCCGGCTGGGGATCCTATTCGCATCTTAGCTCTCTCATGGTGACTATTAATCCCGGCAGTGCATTCAATTGTTACTGGGTAATGCCGTTCCGGAAAAAATGCCACATAACCATGACGAATGTGAATACAGAGAACATGACCATTTATTACCAGGTAGATTATACGCTGACGACTGTACCGGATGACGCTGCCTATTTCCATGCACAATTCAGAAGAAGCAACCCAGTGAAGGGAGGAATTTGCACACTTGTAGATAGTATCCAAGGCAAAGGGCAATATGTGGGAACCTCTCTTGCGTGGGGCGTGCATAACAATGGCTGGTGGGGAGAAGGTGAAATAAAATTCTATTTGGATGGCGACACAAAATTCCCGACCATCAACGGCACAGGCACGGAAGATTATTTTTGC
>VBAU01000438.1:0-2977 GCA_005883855.1 Bacteroidota bacterium | reverse complement strand
TTTGGTTTGTACCGCTGGCACATCATGGATCCCATTCGTTTCGATAAAAGTTTGCGAGTAACGATACAGGATCTTGGATGGAGAGGCGGCGGTCGTTACCTCGTGCAACAATCAGATATCAGTTCGGTAGTGTTTTGGTATCAGACAGAACCTCATCATAGCTTTCCGAAACTTCCCTCGAAAGATGAGCTCGAAGAAAACTGAAAAACTCAAACTTCATCAGGCACAAAGGCCTTTAGATTAATTGTTGGATTATGAATGCTCCGTGAACCTTCGAGTATTCTCTGTCTCGGTGGTAAAAAACTTAACCACAGAGACACGGGACGCCACGGAGAAGCACAGAGATTAATTAGCGCGCCCATCCCCTAACGCTTGCGCTAAAACTTCAGCGTCGGCGCAAAGGGGAGTTTTTTTGGATCTCTTCTTTTGGCAAATTGCATTATCAGACTGCGCAGATTAATTCCTTTGTATTTTGCGCAAGTCTTTTCCTGTACAATTCAAAACTGATCAGCGTGCCTAAGGTTTGCTCCATCGTTCCTTGTAACCTACTCTCTCGCTCAACTCGCTGAGTGCAATAGAATCGCTATCACTTCCTTTTGAATGATAACATGGCTACATCTCTGTTACTGGGAATCATTTTGTCAATTACTCTTGTAAAAGGTAGAATCGCTGTTTGTAAATTCCGGGACGTTCTGCTGATCGGTTCTCCCTCTGTCCTACCTTTTCTATTGAACACTTTCCGAATAATCCCACAAAAAAAATAACTGGCTTGAATAGGTAAAAATTTACTCTGTACAAGAATAAAGTCGTTTTCTTTAAACAAAGTTTTGTAATACTCAACCGGTCGTCCCAAATTGGTTTCATGCCCAGAAATTTTCTTTTCTATGCGTTCAATAATTTTGACTTCTGATTTTGAAACTCGGCAAATATTGCGAATCAGTTCTTTCAATTGGGCCTCGTTTGTATTGTGCTGGAGAACCGTTGACGTGAAAACTAGGTCAAAATAGTTGTCATCAAATGGCAGTGAAAAGCCATCTGTTTTATGAACTTGTATGTTTTTGTCTTTTAACAATCGCTTCGAAAGTTCAACCATTTTTTCGGAGACATCCACACCAACAATTTCTACACACCCCTTATCGGTTAGAAAATCAAGATTGCCACCTGGGCCGGATCCAACCTCAAGGACCTTTTTATTCTTAAAATCGATCTTGTCGAACAACTTCAGAAATAATTTCCGTTTATATCGATAGTAAGGTTCGTCGTCACCTGCTATAAGTTTTAAATCACCGCGAGCACTAATATTCTTGGCGACTCTATCCCAATAGGTTTCTACATTATAATTCTTTATAGCCATGATCAAAGCATGATGTAGACTTTTTGTAAGCGAGCTGGAACAAATTTAGTAATTGCACAATTTAGCAAACCTTTGCTCGTGGGTTGCTACAAAGGCGTTAAGACACAAAGAAAAAATAAATAAAACCCCTCCACGCCTTCGTTCCCTTGTCGCAATCGCTTCGCTTAAGTATTACGGTTATTGTCTAAATTGTTACTCCAATTCAAACACCGCGATGAGAATTCTATTGTTCCTTTGTTTTCTTTCATCAATTACTGCTATGGCACAAGAAAAAAAGATCCGGGCGCGGGACCTCGGCATTCCCTTCGAAGGCACTCCTGGAAAATACAACGCCATCACCGATGTAGCCGGCGTGGAAGTTGGTCATACCACGATAATTGACGGCAGCGGGAAACTTGAAAAAGGCAAAGGCCCCGTTCGTACCGGTGTCACTGCAATTTTTCCTGCAGGTAAAAAATACATGCCGGTGTTTGCGAACTGGCACATGCTGAATGGTAACGGAGATATGACTGGAACTCACTGGATCACTGAGTCGGGGTTTTTAGAAACGCCTATTCTTATTACAAACACCAGCAGTGTAGGAACCGTTCGCGACGCGGCTCTGAAATGGATGGACGATCACAAGTACTACGATACTTCCCAGGGATTATTTTGGTATTCATACCCTGTTGTTGCCGAAACCTGGGATGGAATTCTAAATGACATCAATGGTTTTCATGTCAAGCCCGAGCACGTACAGCAAGCCCTCGACAAAGCATCGTCCGGGGCTGTGCAGGAAGGTGCGGTTGGAGGCGGTACTGGAATGATTTGTCATGGTTTCAAAGGTGGCATTGGAACTTCATCAAGAGTTATCGATAAAAGGTTAGGCGGCTACACAGTGGGTGTGTTGGTGCAGGCAAATTACGGGGGCCGCTCCCAGCTTACCATTGCCGGTGTGCCCGTTGGCAAAGAATTGGCTGATACATTAAATGTAAAAATTCTTCAACCACCTTCGGCGAAATCGAAGCCAGCTTTGGCTAACGAATGGATGGAGCAAGGCTCTATTATTGTCGTAGTGGCCACAGACGCACCGTTGCTTCCTCATCAGCTCAAACGTATCGCGCAACGGGTACCGCTGGGTATCGGGAAATGCGGTGGCATTGGCGGAAATGGTTCGGGAGATATTTTTATTGCTTTTTCAACAGCAAATAAATCTGCTTTCAGTCGCACGAAAGAAACTTCAGCCACCTTATTTTCAAATGACCAAATGGGCGCGTTATTCAACGCAACGATAGAAGCGACAGAAGAAGCTATCATCAATGCATTGGTGGCCGGGAAGACGATGAAAGGCATTAATGATAATACGGTATATGGTTTGCCTCATGACTCTGTGATCAAAATTTTAAAGAAGTACAACAGAATTAAATAAACCAAATGGAACCACTGGTTGAAAGTATTTCCGACACCGCTAAGTGGGTGGCTTTTTTCAGGGCTGAGGAAAGTGAAAGACCAGATGCGGTTTTTCACGACCCATTTGCCCGCAAGCTTGCAGGTGAAAAAGGGGAACAGATCGCTAATGCCGCGAAGTTCAGTCGCAACAATAGCTGGTCATTTGTGACCAGGACCTTTTTATTCGATCACTAC
>VBAU01000090.1:13230-16456 GCA_005883855.1 Bacteroidota bacterium | reverse complement strand
CGAAGGTGTGTTGGAAATGATGCCTGACGGGTATGGGTTTCTTCGCTCGTCCGATTACAACTACCTATCCTCCCCTGATGATGTTTACGTGTCTCCATCACAAATAAAATTGTTTGGCCTGAAGACGGGTGACACGGTGTATGGCGCCGTGCGTCCGCCAAAAGAGGGGGAAAAATATTTTGCTTTACTAAAGGTTGATACCATCAACGGCAAGCGACCGGAGGAAGTTCGCGACCGTGTGCCATTTGATTACCTTACGCCGCTGTTTCCTTATGAAAAACTCAACCTGTTTGATAGCCCCGATAATTATTCAACGCGTATCATGGACCTGTTTACTCCCATCGGAAAGGGACAGCGCGGCCTTATCGTTGCTCAACCAAAAACAGGTAAGACCATGTTGTTGAAAGCGGTTGCAAATTCGATCGCTAAAAACCACCCTGATTGTTACCTGATGGTTGTTCTGGTCGATGAAAGACCTGAGGAGGTGACTGATATGGAGCGAAGCGTGAAGGCGGAGGTCATTGCTTCAACCTTTGATGAGCCTGCTGAAAAACACGTCAAGGTTTCAACCATGGCGCTCCAGAAAGCGAAACGACTGGTTGAATGCGGCCATGACGTGATCATATTGCTAGATTCCATCACGCGGTTAGCCCGCGCACATAACACCGTTGCACCTGCGAGCGGGAAGGTTCTCTCAGGTGGTGTGGAAGCAAATGCGATGCAGAAGCCCAAGCAGTTTTTTGGTGCGGCCAGGAAAATTGAGAATGGCGGATCGCTTACCATCCTTGCTACAGCGCTCATCGACACCGGCAGCAAAATGGACGAAGTGATATTTGAAGAGTTCAAAGGAACGGGTAATATGGAATTGCAACTGGATAGAAGACTTTCGAACAGGCGGGTTTATCCTGCCATTGATCTTGTAGCTTCTTCGACACGCCGTGACGATCTCTTACTCGAACGGGATGTGTTGCAACGAATGAATCTTCTCCGTGTGTACTTAACCGATATGAATACGGAAGAGGCTATGAACGAATTGTTGAGGCGAATGAGAGGCACAAAAGACAATTTCGAATTTTTGGCGAGTATGAATGGTTAACGCAAATTATAATTCGCTAATGACAACGAATAAACCGCCAATCTGGGCGGTTTTGTTTTATAAATTTGATGGGTGGGTATTGAGAAATTAAATATTGAGAATTTCCTTGAATTATCGAAACAACATGTTGTCATTGATGTTCGCTCTCCGGCAGAATATGCGCATGCCCACATTCCCGGTGCGTACAGTCTTCCTTTATTCAGCGACGAAGAAAGAAAAATTGTTGGTACTGCGTATAAGCAGCAAAGCCGTGAGGCAGCGATAAAAATTGGACTCGACTTCTTTGGACCGAAGATGAGAAAGATGGTGGAGGAGGTTGAGGAGTTAATTGGCAATAGTCAATCGGCAATTGACAACGGGGCCAACTCAAATCGAAGAGACCATTTGCCTATTGCCAATGGCCTATTGATCTACTGCTGGCGGGGCGGGATGCGCAGCGCCGGGGTGGCGTGGTTGCTGGATCTTTATGGGTTCAAAGTATTTAGTTTGATTGGCGGATACAAGAAATTCAGAAATCATGTTCTTGAAATGTTCAAACTGCCTTTTCAGTTTAAGATACTTGGTGGATACACAGGATCGGGCAAAACGGAAATGCTGAACACTTTAAAAGATCAGGGCGAGCTTATCATCGATCTAGAAGAAATTGCCAGGCATAAGGGCTCAGCATTTGGAAAAATTGGATGTGAGCAGCCATCACAGGAAATGTTTGAGAATATTCTCGCTCAAGAACTACGTCACAAATGGTCAATTGGTCCCGACAGCGATCGGGAGCAACTGGCAGAGAATGACCGCGAGTATTCACCATTGACCATTGACCATTCACCTATTTGGCTGGAAGACGAAAGTCAGCGGATTGGTGATATCAATATTCCACATGACCTTTGGAAAACCATTCGGCAGGCACCTGTTTATTTTTTTGATATTCCTTTTGAAAAAAGACTACAACGCATTGTTGAGGAGTATGGAAACATGGACAGGGAAAAATTGGTCGACTCCATTACTCGAATTGAAAGAAGACTTGGTAGCCTGGAAACAAAAAATGCCATTAATTATCTGCATGAGAATAATACTGTCGAATGTTTCCGAATCCTTTTGAAATATTACGATAAATGGTATTTGAAAAGCTTGCACAACAGGAATAACTTAAATTCGTTATTAGTGAGTATTTCCTGTGAAAACGTTGGGCTGGACAACACGGGAGCCCTTCGCCAACAAGCGTCAATATCATGAAAAACCTGTACCTGTTTGCTTTCATACTGGCATCTCCCATTTCATTGCTGGCACAAAATCTTCATGGTCTCTGGTCCGGGACAATGGTCAATGACACTTTGCGTGTAACGCAAAATTTTGAGTTAGCGCTAAGTGAATATCGTGGAAAAATTACCGGGTACACCTATCAAACCTATATTATCCGGGATACTTTTTATTACAGCGTCAAGAGAGTGAAGGCGGAACGGAGAGATGGCTTCCTCGTCGTCGAAGATGTCGAAAGAATTGGAGATAACTTTCCTGATAAAGCTGCCAGGAAAGTGAGACTGACAGCAAAATTTCCCCTCGTCAATGATACTACCATTGACTTTCTAAAAGGTCATTGGACCACGAATCAGACAAAGGTTTATTATTCGGTGGGCGGCGATGTGCAGTTGACAGAACAGAAAGATGAAAAACAATCTGATTTGCTGGCTCACCTGGAAGAACTGCGGATCAACACGGATTTCGCAGTTTATCAAAAAGAAGAGAAAAAGGAACAACCAGTCGTGAAAAACACAACACCAGTCAAACCTAAACCAAGTTCCAAAATTCCACAAAACAACAAGGATGTTGCAACAAATTTGAAGCAACCGGCACATGACATTAAATCCGCGAGTGAAAGCATTGACATACAAAAGCAGGACCCGCCCCGCGACGTAACGGAACAGAAAGACTCTAAAATTGTCTCAAATAATAATAATACTGCGAATGAAAATAAAGCCTCCATTCAAACTACAATTGCAAAACAAGAACCAGTTAATAGCTACAATCACCCACAACAGAATAATGTTGGCAATTCAAATAAGAGTGCAACAGAAAATAAACCTGCTCAAATCGCGGTTTCGGAACAGAAAAAACCCGTAGTGCAGCCGGTGGTTG
>VBAU01000090.1:0-13209 GCA_005883855.1 Bacteroidota bacterium | reverse complement strand
CCGTTTCAATCAAACCGGTCACTCAAAACAAAGAGTCGATCGTGGCAAAAGAATTACCAAGTATTGTCGCGCAAAGAAAAAATGAAACTATTCAAAGCCTTTATTTTAGGAATGACAGCCTGGTTCTCTCCTTGTATGACAACGGCATTGTTGACGGTGATACGGTGAGTGTTTTTATGAATGGAGAAAATATTATTTCCCGTCAAAAATTAAAAGAAGCTGCGACAAAGAAGACCATTTATATCGCCCCAAATATGGATTCTGTTCAGCTGGTTCTATTTGCGGAAAACTTGGGAAGCATTCCTCCAAATACCGGTTTGCTGACTGTTCGCGATGGAGATGATGTTTACCAGGTGCGCTTTAGTGCGGATCTTCAAAAAAACGCCTCCATTATTTTGCGAAGAAAAAAAGATCAGTAATTCCCCCGAAATTTGTGCAACTGGTTTATGCCTAACGCATATGTTCAGTTGATGAATGACAATTGACCCAATTAAGCTCACTCAATATTCTCATGGCGCTGGCTGTGGGTGTAAAATCGCTCCGGGTGTGCTTGATGAAATTTTGAAATCAAGCATTGCCGTTCCCGACAACAAAAAATTATTGGTTGGAAATAGCAGTAAAGACGACGCTGCGGTGTATGAACTTGGCAACGGGATCGCGCTTATTTCCACCACTGATTTCTTTATGCCGGTCGTGGATGATCCGTTTGACTTTGGACGGATCGCCGCGGCAAACTCAATTAGTGATATTTATGCCATGGGAGGAACGCCCGTGCTGGCAATAGCAATATTAGGGTGGCCGGTAGGAACGCTAACCGCTGAGCTGGCGCAACGTGTCGTTGACGGCGGGCGCACTGTGTGCCAGGAGGCAGGTATTCCGCTGGCGGGTGGTCACAGCATTGATTCCCCTGAGCCGATTTTCGGACTGGCGGTGAACGGGCTGGTCGCAATTGAACATTTGAAACGAAATAACACTGCACAAGACGCAGATTATTTATTCCTCACAAAACCGCTGGGTGTGGGAATTCTGTCAACGGCACAAAAACGGGGTTTATTGAAAGACGATCATTCATCGCGAATGATCAAGCAAATGACATCTCTTAATAACCTGGGTGAGGCGCTGGGCAAAATTCAAGGTGTAACCGCAATGACTGACGTCACTGGGTTTGGTTTGTTAGGACACTTAATTGAAATGGCCGAGGGAAGTGGATTAAGTGCCGAAATATATTACAACAGAATTCCACTGATCGATGGAGTGAGCGAATATATTAATCAACGCATTTCACCCGATGCTACGTTTCGCAACTGGAATAGTTACAATAATAAGGTCAAATTCGAGTCGGGTGTTAATGTAATGGAGGCCTTTACTGTACTGCCCGATCCACAAACAAATGGCGGGCTGTTATTTAGTGTCCGTGAAAATTCGGTAGAACCGGTGAAGAAATTGTTGCAGAAAGCGGAGCTTAATGTATTCGCGGAGCCTATCGGCAAAATGATCTCACAGAATGAAAAAACTGTTTATGTGCATCCATAAATCCTCTACCGATTGTGCGGCACGCCAGGTAAGAGCACCTCAACTCTGAGTAGCAAAGTCGGCGATATATGGCAAGCAAGAATTTTAATTTCTTATAATAATGCGGTTGCCGCCATTGCCCTGGTTATTCTTTTGCATTTCTTCCATCATCTTATTTCTTTCATCATTAAATTGAGCAGGAGTAACTTTTTTGCCTTTCGTCGGTTCTTTTATGGACGCCAGGTCAACTTTGGGTGAGATCTCAAGCGCCTTATAAACCATTCGACCATCGTTGATATCAAGTGAAAGGATAAGTCCCGGTAACTGGCCCTGAACTTCTGGCCCAGCCGATACAGGGATATCACTGGTAAACCATGCAACAATCGTGTTTGTATCCGCCACTTCTTTTCTTTCCATTTTGCCGTTGTCAATCGTCATTTGCATACGCTGGCTAATTCGCTGTGCTGTCGCTTTCTGGCACGGATGACCAAGCAGCGTTTGCGATTCACCGGTAAGTTTCCAATTTAGTTTGTGGATACTGTCTTCAACAACAAATTTCTTGTCAAACAGTTCCCTCTGCTCGACGCCTCTTGCGATGTTGAAATCACAAAACAAAACATCATTTTGCCCAGGCCCCACCATTCTTATTTGCATTCCGCCTCCGCCAAATTCCTCGTTGTTGTCATCGTCATCTGCATGTTTCCAAAGTGACTGGTTATTTCCAAACGTTAATTCAAATTTGTCGGTACGCGTTTTAGGAAGCATTTGTTCAATGGCATTATCATCGTTTATTCGAAGTTGCATTTGCATAGTGCGTTCATATACTACGGTCCCTTCTTTCTGTTGACCCCAGAGCAAGGTGACAAATAACAACCACATGCAAGCCAGTACTGTTTTTCTCATACTTTTTGATTTTAGGTCAAAGCTAGAATGCCACATTATCCAAAGAAGTTAATGCACCTTGTATTATGGTTAATAAAGGTTAATGTATCTCACTGATCCCCTATCGCGGGCTAAATTTGTAGTGGAATTGAAGCCCATGGCAAAAGCAAGAAACCTTCGTCGGGATAAACATTATGAACCATTTTTATTCCTCATGTTCATGACAATAGTTGTGATCACCGGGTTTCAATTCTATTGGCTAAAAAATACTTATGACAGGGAAAAGCGCACCATGCAAATCAAGGCCAATGTGGCATTCCAGGAAACCGTAAGGCGTTTGCAAGCCGCCAAATTAAAAATCAAAGAACCAATCTTTTCTGATTCCGGGCATAAAGGGAAAATGCAAGTTTTTATCGACGACGACGTTCATCATCCTGAAGGAAGACCAGCTGGAATGGCTGGAAGAGAAATTGTTACAGTGGTTAACGCAATAGGCGAAAAGCTTCGAGACTCGCTAAGGACAAATGGGCGCGTTAGTATTTCTACAAATAAAAAGACGAATCCTTTTTACATACCGAAAGATTCCATTTCTGCAACGTTCGAAAAGAGAACCCCGGGCGGCGATCAAATTTATCAGTTTCTGTACGGGATAGACTCCTTACAGGATTCTTTAAAACTACCTGAGATTAGCACTACGTATAAGAAAAGACTGGCTGAAGAAAATTTGCCGGTTCCTTTTACTGTCACACGCTCGCACGAAACTTCGGATGACGAAGGTCCAGATTTTTCGAACATTACGATTGGTTTTGCGCATCCCATCACTTATCATCTTGAACTTGGGAATACGTTTCCCTATTTGCTGAGTCGAATTAGCCTTCCCATCCTGTTTTCTATTTTTCTTGTTGGCGTTACAATCCTTTCGTTTGTGTTGTTATATAAGAACCTGGTCAGGCAAAGGAGGCTAGCTGCCCTAAAAAATGAATTTATTGGCAACATCACCCATGAATTAAAAACTCCGATCGCGACGGTAGGTGTGGCCATTGAAGCTCTAAAAAATTTCAACGCCATGCAGGATCCTGTACGAACGAGGGAGTATCTCGACATTTCGGCGAATGAGTTACAGAGGCTGAACCTGTTGGTGGACAAGGTGCTGAAACTTTCCATGTTCGAGAAGAAGGAGATCGACCTGAAATATGAAAACGTTGACTTGCGCGATGTAGTGAATGAAGTAGTAACATCCATGCGTCTGCAGATCGAAAAATATAATGCAGAAGTTTCTGTGTCCCAGGGTGGAGATACTCATTTGCGGGCTGATCGCCTGCACTTATTAAGCGTCGTATTTAATCTCTTGGATAACGGCCTAAAATACAGCAACGGTGATCCTGCTATTCAAATTGCATTGACAGGAATGGATCATGCTGTTGAATTAACCATGGCTGATAACGGTGTCGGTATCTCCTCAGAATACAAGGGTAAAATATTTGAGAAATTCTTTCGCGTACCCACGGGCGATACACACAATGCGAAGGGATATGGGCTTGGCTTAAGTTATGTGGCGCACGTAGTAGAAAAACATCAGGGTCAGATTTTGGTTGACTCGAGGCCAGGTGGTGGAACAAAATTTACAATTACTTTGCCACGGAATAGTCAACAATCATGAGCAAAACGAAAGTATTTTATGTAGAAGACGAAGTGTTTCTTGCGAGGATAGTAAAGGAAAGCCTGGAGAGTCGCGGGTTTGAAGTCGTCATGGAAAGTGATGGCGGCAAAGCCATCGATGCGTTCAAGCAGGCAAAACCGGATATTTGCGTTCTCGACGTCATGCTTCCAAATAAAGATGGGTTCGCCATCGCAGACGAGATAAGAGACCTGGACGAAAACATTCCCATTATTTTTCTGACAGCAAAAACCCAAACAGAAGATGTAGTGAAGGGATTCTCGCTTGGTGGTAATGACTACGTGCGTAAACCTTTTAGCATGGAAGAGCTGATCGCTCGTGTACAAAATCTTCTTCGCCTTAAAAATGATGACACCCAAAAAGCGCATGGCGGTCCCGTTAAACTTGGTAAATACACTTTCCAGGTAAACCGACAGATTTTAAACAATGGCAAAGAAGATCGCAAACTTTCTTTCCGCGAAAGTGAACTACTGAAATTATTGTATGAAAACCGCGAAAAGATCATCGACCGAAAGGATATCCTGAATCTTTTGTGGGGCAACGATTCATTTTTCAATTCTCGGAATCTTGATGTGTACATCACCAAGGTTCGCAGCTACCTGAAAGAAGATCCTTCTCTTGAAATCATTACCATTAAGGGAATTGGTTATCGGTTTGTCGTGAGTTAATTATTTTTGACAGATAACTCACATCATTGACTGATACAAAAATTTACAAGGCAGACAGGATTTTTACCGGTGATACCTGGTTGAATGATCAGGTAATTATTTCAAGCGCTGGAATTATTGACGAAATTCTTCCTGTTTCCTCATTTCCTGAGCATGGCTCCTTAGAAAATTTTCCAGGATGTTTTATAGCTCCAGCCTTTATCGATTTGCAGATTTACGGCGCCGATAAAAAATTGTTCGCTGTTTACGCTGACGCTGACGCACTGGTGAAATTGAAGAGCTATTGCAACAGGGGCGGGGCTGCTTATTGTTTGCCAACTGTCGCTACAAACAGCAGGGATGTGTTCTATAAATGTATAGATGCAATCAGAGCTTATTGGAATAACGGAGGCGAAGGTATATTGGGTTTGCACATCGAAGGTCCCTGGATCAATTCTCTAAAAAAAGGGGCGCATATAGAATCCTTCATTCATTCGCCGAGCCTGGATGAAGTAAAAGAGTTATTGGAATACGGCAAAGACGTCATCAAAATGATCACCCTGGCTCCTGAAATCTGCAACGAGAAAGTGATCGATTACATTCTTTCAAGTAACATTATCATTTCAGCGGGACACAGTAACGCAACCTATAAGGAAGCAAAAAATGCCTTTCAACATGGGATCAGAACTGCAACACATTTGTACAATGCGATGAGTCCCTTGCAACATCGCGAACCTGGATTAGTGGGGGCAATATTTGACAGCAATGTAATGGCGAGTATTATCCCTGACGGTCATCATGTAGATTACGCCGCTATACGGATTGCAAAAAACATTTTAGGGGATAGGTTGTTCGTGATCACGGATGCCGTGACCGAAACAAACCAGGGTTATTACCAGCATCACCTGGCGGGAAACAAGTATGAGTCAGCAGGTATCCTGAGCGGCTCTGCTCTCAACATGAACAAGGCGTTGCAGAATTTAGTCAACCATGTCGGGATCCACCTTGATGAAGCTTTGCGAATGTGTAGCCTTTACCCGGCGCGAGTTGCAGAGAAGGACCACGAATTGGGAAGAATTGAAAAAGGATACAAAGCAAAACTCGTTGTCCTCGATGACAAAATGCAGTTCGTCAAATTGATCGAATGAAATGGGTTCTTTAAAATTAAGTAGCTATACTCTTCACAAGCATTTTCTTTATCAGCACGATTTGCCCCAGGTGATAGTGAATGTGTTCAACAACACCGTCGAGATTCCGGTACCAGGTTCCGTATTTGCCGTCCAAGAAATTTTCGCTGAGCTTGGCGTCAGGCACTTGTTCAATGAGAGTCGCTAGCGTCTCGGCATCCACCCATGTTTTATCCAGCAAGTTCTCCCAATCCTGCTGCGACAAAACAGGTGGGTGGTCAAAGCTGTACTTGTCATGTGCATCCAGTGGTCCTCCCTGCAAGACTTTAATTACAGCGCTCACATAGTAATTCATATGATAGACGAGCGCTGCAATGGTGTTAAACGAAGGAATCTTTGTCGTAGCCTGTTGCCATGTGACGTCTGATAGATGCTGCTTTAGGTTTGACGCAGTCCAGTTTCCTCCAAAATGTACATCTCTTAATTGCTTAGCTACTTGTGCGGTTACATTCATATCCAGGTTTCATTGTCCACCCAAACCTATAACATTTCCCGGGCTTTTGATTCTCTCAATGAAGGTCGATTGTTTGCGAGGCTTTGTATTTTTCGGTTAGATATCCTGTCACATTGATTGCCTCATCTCCGTTATACAGGAAGTTCATGGCTGCTGCAACTTCCTTTGTGAGTTCATCAAAAAGGGCGCCCATCACAAACAATGCCTTCCAATTGTTATCTATGTCACTGTCGGGATAGGTTGAGAGAATTTTATCGTAAAGTTCAGGCGAAATTTGTGATTTCATTCGTCGGCCTGCTTTACCGAAAGATACGGTGAAACCGGTTAGCGTACCTACGTACCACTCGATCATCTTCAAAAACATCGCACGAACATGAATATCCATCATTTGTTTTGCATAAGTAATTTCTTTTCTGCAAAGACCTTTGGCGACATAGGTGCTTACCCACCAAAATTCATTGCAGCAATCCAAAAATTCTTTTTCCGTAGGACGGTTTATTAAATAATCGCTGTCACTTGGCGGTGCCAACTCGCCGAACACTTCATCCTTGTCGAGGAGTACTATCGACAGGCTGTCTTTTCTAAATTGTGTTTTCATTTTGTCCTTGGGGAAGACGGTCAAATCAATTCTATTGCCGTCTTTAAGCAACATCAGGTAATGGAAAGCACACTTGTCTTTCTCTCCAATTGTCATTTCTTCGGGCATCTGTAAGATTAGCCTCTCTCCAAAAACGTCTATCCAATCTTTATCCCTCAGGAAAGAGTCAATTTGTGTAACAATGTATGTAACGTCGAAGTCCATCAAACGATCCTTGACCGCGTTTGGGTTAGCTCTGGAACCTGTAAGCAGAACGGCCCTAATCAGGTCGTTTGTATTGGCAATGTGTAAGATTTGGCTTATGAGTTCCTGTTCGCTTCTCATTGTGAAAGTGACTTTACTGACCAAAAATGTTTCGGGATAAAAAATGTTTGACCTACGGTGCTTAACCTTGATGCAATCTTGTAAAATTTGCGCAACATGTTAACTCTGTCA
Organism: Bacteroidota bacterium; assembly: GCA_005883855.1. Lineage (GTDB taxonomy): Bacteria > Bacteroidota > Bacteroidia > Chitinophagales > Chitinophagaceae > VBAU01. Next base: position 5,816 of record VBAU01000090.1, on the reverse strand, counting down.
CTATTTCTTTGTCGCTGCCACCACGCACCCGCAAAACCTTAAGCGATAACTATTACCATCATAAAACTGCTGCATTGCTTCAATGACTGCCTGTTTAATCACCGAGAGGGTTTCAGGTGTTTGTCTCCTCAAAAACGTTCCTGTCCTCACACCGGCATTTAATTCTGTGTTGAAATAATATTCTGCATTAGGAACTATCCATTCAATCAAACGATCAGTAAAGGTCACATTGTCAAAACCACTTCGCTGGAGAAGTTCAGTCGTCAACTTCTCATCACTAAAATAATAGCTCGGGGGAGCCTCTGGCATGTTTACATTTTGATCAGCATATTTCATAATGTTATCGAACATCACATTGGCAGTTGGACTTCTGTCTGGTCCGGCCCAAACGGTGAATCCAAACCTGCCTTCTGTTCTTAGTACTCTTCGGGCTTCAGCCATTGCAAGCTCCGGCTTTGATAAATGCAACATGCCGAAATTCATCACAACCGCGTCAAATTCGCGGTCAGGAAAATTGAGAGCTTGGGCATCGCCTTCAACAAATTTAATATCAGGGTAAAATTCTCTTGCCAGCTGGATCATAGAAGACGAAAAATCAACTCCTATCGGGATCGCTTGCTTTGAATGGATCGCGTGGGAAACATAACCAGGCCCGCATGCAACATCAAGAACTTTCATTCCCGGCTGAACCCCAACTGCATTTAGTAGTGGTTCGATGAATTGTTTGGTCAGGTTTGCCCACGATTTATCATAAAGACTTGTTACTCGAGTCCACGCCTCGTGTTCAAGTTTCGAAAAATCGTCTAGTAAAACGTTAGCCATAGTATCTCTTTTTAAGAATTCATTCCGGTATCGCGAATCAAATTCATTGTGTTCATTCCAAGCTCACGCCTCATCTCAAGTCAAACATCTTCCTACCTCCGGAGAATGTGGGGTCTTTCGCGTGAAACAATTTCATGGCGTGAGGGAGAAGACGACTCAAAAGATCAATTAAATGCCGATCTCAATAATTGACCACTTGCTCTTCGATGGTCTCCGGAATTTCTCTCCATTCATATTGCTGATTCCGCAGCTGTGGCTCGAAGCCCGCTTCACGAATTGCATTTTGGATAGTCTTATAGGTAAACCGATGCGGCGCTCCAGCTGCGCTTACCACATTCTCCTCGATCATGATGGAGCCAAAATCATTGGCTCCTGCGTGGAGGCAAATCTGAGCGGTTTGTTTTCCAACTGTCAGCCAACTCGCCTGTATATTTTTTATGTTGGGCAACATGATACGGCTCATCGCTATCATCCGGATATATTCTTCGGCCGTAACTAAATTATGCACGCCACGAATTTTAGCCAACAAAGTGTCCACGTCCTGGAATGTCCAGGGAATAAACGCCAAAAATCCTTTTGCATTTTGCGGCTTGCGACTTTGTACCTCTCTGATTTTTACGAAATGTTCAAAGCGTTCACGAATCGTTTCCACATGACCGAACATCATAGTGGCTGAAGTCGTAATATTGAGCTTGTGTGCTTCCTGCATAATGTCAAGCCACTCTTGTGCCCCGCATTTTCCTTTGCTTATAAGCCTTCGTACGCGGTCGATCAAAATTTCAGCGCCTGCTCCCGGCAATGAGTCGAGCCCGGCCTCTTTTAATGCAATCAGGACTGCACGGTGCGTACTTTTTTCGAGCTTAGTAACATGGGCTACTTCAGGAGGACCGAGAGCATGCAGTTTAATCGTAGGGAACTCCTCCTTTATCCGTCTAAATGTATTGGTGTAAAAATCTAGCCCTAATTCAGGATGGTGGCCCCCTTGCAATAACAACTGGTCACCGCCATATTTGATTGTTTCCGAAATCTTTTTACGATATGTGGGCATATCCGTGATGTAAGCATCAGGGTGCCCGGGCACACGGTAAAAGTTGCAGAACTTGCAGTTGGCAATGCAAACATTGGTGGTATTTACATTCCGATCGATCTGCCAGGTTACTTTTCCATGAGGTACTTGCTTTTTGCGCATTTCGTCAGCTACAAACATCAATTCAGTTAGCGGTGCTTTTTCAAACAGAAACACGCCCTCATCAATGGAGAGAAGGCCAAAATTCAAAGCCTTTCGAAGCAAATCAGACAAATTCATATTGATGGATTCGACGCTCAAATTTACGGCAACATTCGACCCGTTCATAAATTATGGCGGATGGTTTTGCCTGAGGGTTGATTTCGATTAAATTTACGCTGGNNNAGAGACCGGATTTGCATCTTTTTGTACGAAAATGTTGTCTCATTGAATTGAAACTACTGTAATGAGGAAGATATTGCTGCTATATTTCTTTGCTCTTAACGTTTGGCACAGCGTTGCTGGCCAGGAAGAGTTTATTGAACCTCCTTCGAAATTTCTAACGCGAATTCATTTTGTACAGCTAACCGGCGGCGTGATATTAATGCATGGACAACTGGTTGGATATCCCGATACGTTGAATTTTTTGCTTGATACCGGCAGCGGTGGTATTTCCCTTGACTCCTCCACAGCCAGTTATTTGCAATTAAAACCAGTACCCAGCGATCGAACAATTCGGGGCATCGCGGGCATCCGCACCGTTAGTTTTGTCAATAATCAGAAATTAAAGCTCGGTAGCATTGTTGTTGACAGCCTTGATTTCCATATCAACAATTACGACATCCTTGCCGCTGTTTATGGGGAACGAATTGATGGTATCGTTGGTTACTCCCTGTTGAAGAGATTTATATTTAAAATAGACTACGACAGCTCAAATATTGAGATCTACTCACAAGGCACCATGAAATACCCAAAAGGTGGTTTTTTGTTCAGACCACTTATCGCGACCCTTCCAATCCAGACCCTAAGAATAAGGGATAGCCGCGCTATTCAATCACGTTTTTTGTATGATATAGGCGCCGGTTTATGCATGATGCTGTCCAAGGATTTTATTGAAGACAGCGCATTTCTAAATAAAAAGCGCAAATTTTTTTATAAACAGGCGGAAGGACTGGGAGGAAAAATAGACATGCAAATGACGGTAGTCAAAGAAGTAAAATTGGGTCCATACCGGTTTCGAAATGTCCCTGTTTATATTTTTAAGGATGAATACAATGTTACCTCCTACCCTTTCCTTGGCGGACTGATCGGAAGCGACATTTTACGACGATTCAATTGCATCCTTGATTATGATAAAAGGAACTTCTACCTGATGCCTAACTCGCATTATTTGGAGGCATTTGACTATTCTTATTCCGGGGTCGAATTGTATTTTATAAACGGTGAGGTTATAGTTGGCGATGTGGCCGAAGGCTCTGCGGCAGAGGCCTCCGGGCTCAGAGAAGGCGACGTCGTTGTTGCGGTAAACAAAGTATTTAATCAGAATCTTACACAACTGAAGGCGGCGTTGCAAAGCACGAATGAGAAAGTGAAAATGATTGTTAGACGAAAATCGGAGTTGAAGGTATTTGAATTCAAAGTGCGCTCCATACTTTAGGCGATGCATAGCTGAGGTCGTTATTCTTGGCTTATCTCTTGATTTGTTCAGCGGCTCGTCTATTTTGTTCTTCCTACCTTTACAAACTTTTTTATTCATCTTATTGTTGTTTGGAAATATGATACAGTTTGAGCGATTCACTTTAGCAAACGGCCTCAGGGTAATTGTTCACCAGGATAATTCGACGCCTATGGCGGTAGTTGATGTCATGTATGATGTGGGTGCCAGGGATGAAGATCCTGATAAGACGGGCTTTGCTCATCTTTTTGAGCATCTGATGTTTGGCGGGTCGCTACATGTGGAGTCGTATGATGAGCCATTGCAAATGGCGGGAGGAGAGAACAACGCATACACAACAAACGACTTAACCAATTACTACATTCAGTTGCCTGTTGAAAATCTCGAGACCGCCTTTTGGCTGGAGAGCGACAGAATGCTTTCCCTTGCGTTTGGCGAAAAGAGTCTTGATGTGCAGAGAAAGGTAGTGTGTGAAGAATTCAAGGAACATTACATCAACAAACCTTACGGAGATGCCTGGCACAAAATCAGGGAACTGGCCTATAAAAGGCATCCCTATCGCTGGATGACGATCGGAAAGGAATTATCACACATTGAAAATGCAAAGCTCGAAGATGTCAAGACTTTCTTTTTTAAATATTATCGACCGAACAATGCAATTCTTGTTGTAGGAGGCAATGTTACAACCGACAAGGTAAGGCAGCTTGCCGAAAAATGGTTCGCGGATATTCCATCCGGTGAAAAACATGAACGGGCTCTTCCGCAGGAACCGCCGCAAACCAGCGCAAGAAGGAACGAGGTGCGCGCCGATGTGCCATTGGACGCCCTGTACAAATGCTGGCATATTTCTTCCAGGTTAGATCAAAAATATTACATCACCGATCTCATCACTGACATCTTAAGTGGAGGCGGCTCGTCGAGATTGTATCATTCATTGGTAAAAAAGAGAAAATTGTTCAGCAATATTGAATGTTACCATTTCGGAAGCGTGGAAAATGGTTTGCTGGCTATTGAGGGCAAATTGGTCAAGGGAATAAAACTGGACGAAGCCGAAAAGGCAGTGAGTGAAGAATTGGAGAAGATTAAAAACGAACATGTCAGCGAAACGGAGTTACAGAAAGTGAAAAACAAAACGGAAAGTACCATCGCTTTCGAGGACATGACCTTAATGAATCGTGTAAACAGCCTGGCTTTCTATGAATTGCTGGGCGAGGCACAATTGATAAACCAGGAGCTAGAAAAATATAATGCGGTTACGACGGATGATATCTTACGTGAATCCGGGAATATTTTTCGCGAAGAGAACAGCAGTACTTTGTACTATTATTCAAATAACTAAAAGTGATAACGACAGCAAAAACTGGTATTGACAGAACGGTGGCTCCTGCGATAGTGGACGCTGTAGATTTTAAGCTAACCCTTAAACCATACAAGAAATACGTCCTAAAAAATGGAGTGGAGGTATTTGGGATTGATGCCGGCGCCGAGGATGTGATGATGATTGAGTGGGTGTACTATGCAGGGAATACGTACGAGGAAAAGAATCTTGTTGCGTCGGCAACAAACTTCATGTTGAAGAACGGTACTTCTGCAAAATCAGCCTTCCAGATCAATGAGCATTTTGAATATTATGGTGCTTACCTGAACAGGGTCGCTTACAGCGAAACCGCCGTCATCACACTGCATACACTAAGCAAGTACATAGGAGAATTGTTACCGGTGGTGCGTGAAATGCTTACGGATTCAGTTTTTCCCGAGGAAGAATTGAGTATTTACAAAAAGATCATGCAACAGCGGTTATCGGTGAATCTTTTGAAATGTGATTTCGTGGCTCATCGCCTTATAGACGCCTATTTATATGGCGAGCAACATCCGTATGGGCGGCTCAGCAGGTTTGAAGATTTTGAAGCATTGACACGCGAGCAGCTGGTTGAATTTTATAGCAACTACTATTTGCACAGTAAGTTTATCATCTTCGTGGCCGGCAAACTTCCTGACGACCTGGAGCAGCAGCTTAATACGCATTTCGGTGACATGGCAAACAATCAGGTTCAACAAATTAGTCACGCTGTAAAACCTGCGAAAGAAAAAAAACAACGACTCATTAATGACCCCAATGGCGTCCAGGGCGCCATTCGGATTGCGCGGCCCTTTCCCAATCGTCATCACCCTGACTTCTTAAAGGTGCAGGTATTGAATAGTTTGTTTGGGGGATTTTTTGGTTCCAGGCTGATGGCCAATATTCGGGAAGAGAAGGGATATACGTACGGCGTCCATAGCTATATTCAAAATCATATTCAACAAACAGCATGG